>NZ_JAIUKC010000035.1:0-86004 GCF_020177435.1 Saccharopolyspora sp. 7B
ACCCTCAGCGGGTTTGTGGCTGCGGCATCTTTTCCCCCGGGGGCCCCGCCACGGGAGACAAAGCGGCCCGCGCGACAACCCCGCTGAGAACCCGCGGGTGGTCCCGTTGCGTGCTGGGTCTCCGCTCAGCGGCTTCGCCGCTGACAGGAAGGACGATGGGGCGTCGGGGGAGGTCGCGGGCGGGTTGTTCGTCCTGGTTTCTTGCGGGTGGTACTAGTGCCACCCGAACGGGTGAGGGCCTTGTTAAGGTCCTCAGCGGTCGGCGCCGGTGGACGGAGCCAACGGTTCCGGGAGGGCGGCATGGTCTCGGCGCGGCGGATCTGGCGAGCGGTGCTGGCCGGAACGGCGGTGCTGGCCGTGACCGCCGGCTGCGCCGTCTCCGCCGGTTCCGGCAGCGGCACGCTGATCGGAGCGGCCGCCGCCGACCTCGGCGCGGCGCGGGTCGTCACCGGTCAGGTGTACGCGACGCGCGCGTCCGGGCCGCTCGCGCTGGACCTGTTCCTGCCCGCAGGTGCCGGACCGCACCCGTTGGTGGTGTACGCGCACGGCGGCGGCTGGGACGCGGGTGACCGTGGCCTCGACGGGCACCGCGCCGTCGGCGGCGCCGCCGAATCGCTCGCGGCCGAGCGCATGATCAGCCGCGGTTTCGCGGTGGCCACGGTGGACTACCGGCTCAGCAATCTCGCCCCCGCCCCGGCGCAGGTCGAGGACGTCGCGGATGCGGTCCGCTGGTTGCAGTCGCGTGCAGGCACGTGGAGCTTGGACGCCGACCGCGTGGTCCTGTGGGGCGCCTCGGCCGGCGGGCTGCTCGTCTCGCAGCTCGGCGCGATCACCGACGACCCCGGCGAACCCGGGGGCGGGCTCACCGGCATCCGCGCGGTGATCGACTGGTTCGGGCCGACGGACCTGAGCGCCGAAGCGGAGCTGGCGACCCCGCAGCTGTCCGACTACTCGCGCCGGACGGTGCGCAAGTACCTCGGCTGCATGCCGAGCGAATGCCCGCAGCACGCGGCCGCCGCCAGCCCGATCCGCAACCTCTCCGGCGCCGAGCCGCCGTACCTCATCCAGCACGGCACCAAGGATTCGCTGGTGCCGATCGCGCAGAGCCTCAACTTCGCGGCCGAGCTGCGCGAACTCGGCGTGGACGTGTCGCTGCACCCCTACGACGACTTCGACCACGGCTTCACCCCCGGCCCGAGCGTGCCGATGATCGTGGACGCGATCGACGAGTTCCTCGCCGCTCACGTCTGACCCGAGGTCAGTTCTCGGCCGGGTCGCTGCCCACCAGCCCCTCCTCCTCCCGGCGCACCGTGCCGATCGAGGCGGCACCGCCCGCGCCCTCCGCGAGCGGCTGCACCGCGCCGCGGAACGACTCCAGCGCGTCCAGCTCGCGGCGGCGGGCGGAGACGAAGCGCTGCAGGTGGGTGCTGGACAGGTTCACCGCCTCCACCGCGCCGGACGCGGCCCGCTGCGCGCGCACCGCCTGCGAGCGCACCTGCTCGATGTCCTCCGCGATGGTGCGCTCGGTCGCCGCGAACAGCGCGGCCGAGGCCAGCACCGCGAAACCCGTGGGGCCGCACAGGAAGACCCGCTTGTCCAGCAGCCAGGACAGCAGGCTCGGATCGGTGTCCAGCGCGGTGACCACGGCCGCGTCCGAGGGCACGAACATGATCGTCCCGTAGATCGCGTCCGCCCAGCGCTGGTAGCCCTTGCCGGACAGCTCGGTCGCCCGCGAGCGGATGTTGCGCACGTGCACCCGCAGCGCATCGCCGCGCTCCTGTGGGTCGTCGGTCTCCATCGCCTCCGCCCACACCGCGAGGCTCGCCTTCGCGTCCACCGGCACCTGCCTGCCGCCGCCGACGGCGAGCACCAGGTCCGGCCGCGCCGCGCCGCCACCGGCCAGGTCGGTCTGCACGCTGAAGTGGACGCCTTCCCGCAGCCCCAACGACTTCGCCGTCTCGACGAGGACCTGCTCGCCGAGCTCGCCGCGCCCGGTGATGGACGCGAACGCCACCTCGTACCGGCGCAGCGCGGCCTGCTGCTCCACGGTGCGGGCGCGTTCGGACTCCACCATGCGCAACGCCTCGTCGGCGCGGTGCGCGGAGTCGGTGTAGAGCCGCCAGATCAGCACCAGCGCGGCCGCGAACAGCAGCACCAGCACGATCACGACGGCGATCAGCACGCCCATGGCGATCTCCTCTCGGCCGGGAACGGTCCTGATCATTCCGCATCCGGCCGGTGATCCGGTCCCGATCGGGGCGAGGGCCACCGGATCGGCCCGATCGGCCGCGTTCTCCCTGGCAGGAGCGCACGTCAGACTCGCCGTCCGCGTGTCGGCGCAGCGGCTCACCGGACCGCCGCCGGGCCCGCCGCGAGTCCGCCGCGGTGTCGATCACCTGCGAAGACGATGTCGCGGCAGCGTCTCAACGGCCCCCGACGCAGCGTGATCGAGGCCGGAGCCGTTCGGTAACTTGACCGCCATGCGGGTGCTGCACACCTCCGACTGGCACGTGGGGCGGACGTTTCACGGCCGAGACCTGCTCGCCGAGCAGGAAGCGGTCCTCACCGGACTGGCCGACCTGGTCACCGCCGAAGACGTCGACGTGGTCGTCGTCTCCGGCGACCTCTACGACCGCGCCGTGCCCTCCGGCGAGGCCGTGGAGACCTGCGTGCGCGTGTTCGGCGCGCTCCGCGCGGCCGGGGCGCGGCTCGTCGTCACCCCCGGCAACCACGACTCCGCCGCCCGCGTCGGCGCCTTCGGCGAGTTCGCCGCCGCGGGTGGGCTGCACCTGCGCACCCGCATCTCCCGGCTGCACGAACCCGTGCTGCTCGACGACGAGCACGGGCCCGTCGCGTTCTACGGGATCCCCTACCTGGAACCGGATCCGGCCCGCCAGGTCCTCGACTCGCTGCCCGACGTGCCCGGCGCGGCCCCGGTCCAGGGCCGTGGGCACGAACCGGTGCTCGCCGAGGCGATGAACCGCGTCCGGGCCGACCTCGCGGGCCGGCCCGCCGGAACACGGTCCGTGGTGCTCGCGCACGCCTTCGTCGTCGGCGGCGACGCCAGCGAATCCGAACGGCCCATCGCCGTCGGCGGTGTCGACACCGTGCCCGGTTCGGTCTTCGACGGCGTGGACTACGTGGCGCTCGGGCACCTGCACGGGCCGCAGACCCTCGCCGAGCACCTGCGCTACTCCGGGAGCCCGCTCGCCTACTCGTTCTCCGAGGCGCGGCAGCGGAAATCCGCCTGGCTCGTCGACCTCGACGCCGACGGGCTCCACGAGGTGCGCCGCCACGAACTGCCCGTGCCGCGCGCGCTCGCGACCGTCCGCGGCCGGCTCGACGCGCTGCTCGCCGAACCCGAGTACGCCGAGTTCGAGGAGTGCTTCCTGTCCGCCACGCTCACCGACGACGTGCGGCCGGTCGACGCGATGCGCGCCCTGCAGGAGCGGTTCCCGCACGCGGTCCACCTCGAATGGCAGCCGGAGAACGGCCGCGCCACCGCGGAACTGCGCTACTCCGAGGCCGTGCGCGGGCGGGACGACACCACCATCGCCGAAGGGTTCGTCGCCGACTGCCGCGGATCCGAACCCACCGGTGGCGAACGCGCGCTGCTCGCCGAAGCGCTGCACGCCGTGCAGGTCGCGGAGGTGCGGGAATGAGGCTGCACCAGCTCGCGATCACCGCGTTCGGGCCCTACCGGGACCGGGTCGACGTCGACTTCGACGCGCTCGGCACCGACGGCCTCTTCCTGCTGCACGGCGACACCGGCGCGGGCAAGACCAGCCTGCTCGACGCGATCTGCTTCGCCCTCTACGGCGCGGTGCCCGGCGCGCGCGAACAGGTCAAGCAGCTGCGCTGCGACACCGCCGCCGACGACGTGGCCACCTCGGTCGAGCTGGAGCTGACCGTGCAGGGTCACCGGCTGCGCGTCGTGCGCAGCCCCAAGTACGACCAGCGCAAGAAGCGCGGCGAAGGCACCACCACCCGCAACGCCAAGGCCTCGCTGATCTGGATCGGCGACGCGCCCGGCGACGCTGCCTCCGAAGGTTCCAGCCGCATCGACGAGGTCAACCGCAGCGTGCAGCGGTTGCTCGGGATGAGCGTCGACCAGTTCACGAAGGTCGTGCTGCTGCCGCAGGGCGAGTTCGCGAACTTCCTGCGCGCCGAGACCACCGAACGCGAGAAGCTGCTGGAGAAGCTGTTCGGCACCCAGCGGTTCGCCGACGTCGAGCGGTGGTTCGTCGAGCACCGCCGGGAACGCGGCCGCGACGTCGAAGCACACCAGCAGCAGGTGCGGGAACTGCTCGCCCGCGCCGCCCAGGTCGTCGGGCAGGACCCGGAGAACGGCGCCGACGAGCGGCACTGGCTGGAGAGCTGGGAGAAGCACCTCGCCGCCGAGCTCGACGAGACCCGGCGGCAGCACGTCGAACTCGCCGCCCGCCGCGACGCCGCGGAACAGGAGCTCACCGCCCGCCGCGAGCTCGCCGACAAGGTCCGCCGGGTGCGCGGCGCCCACGCCGAACTCGCCGAACTCGATGCGCAACAGACCGAACACCGGCGGTGGCGCACCGAACTCGACGCCGCCCAGCGGGTGCTGCCGGTGCTCACCGCGCGCCGTGCCGTCACCGAAGCCGAGACCGAACTCGACCGGGCCGCCCGGGAAGCCGCGCACGCCGAAACGGGCTGCCCCGACCCGGACGCCCCGCTCGACGAGCTGCGCAGGCGTTCCGGCGAACACCGCGAACGCGCGGGCGCGCTCGCCGAACTGCTCCCCGAAGCCCGCAAGCAGGACACCGACCGCGCCCGGCTCGCCGAGCTCGACCGCGGGATCGACGCCGACGAACGCGCCACCGCCGAGCTCGACGAGCAGCAGGCCGCGCTGCCCGACCGCATCAGCACCGCCCGCACCCGGCTCGACGAGGCCAAGGAAGCGGCCACCCGCCGCGACCAGGTCGAGGCGAAGGTCGAAGAACTCGCCGACCTGCTCGGCACCGCCCGCGCCGTGCCCGCCGCGCAGCAGGCCCACGAACAGGCCGCCGAAGCCGCCCGCCGCGCCGTGGACGAGCACCAGCGCGCCCGCGAGACCGTGCTGGACCTGCGCGACCGCAGGCTCGCCGGGATGGCCGCCGAACTCGCCGCCGGACTCACCGCGGGGGAGCCGTGCCCGGTGTGCGGGTCCGCCGACCACCCCGAACCGCGCTCGGCCGTGGACGACTCGGTCGGCGCCGAGGACGAGGAACGTGCCCAGCAGGCCGAACAACGCGCCCAAGCCCGCCGCGACAGCACCGCCGCCGCGGAGACCGACGCGCGCAGGCACCTCGAACTGCTGCGGCACCGCCTTGGCGACCGCGGCACCGACGACCTCGCCGCCGAGACCACCTCCGCCACCGAACGCCGCGACGCGGTGCGCGCGCTCGCCGACCAGACCCCGGCGCGCAGCCGGGAACTCGCCGAACTGGAATCCGCCGCGCAACGGCTCACCGAGCAGCGCGGCGAGCTGGACCGGCGCATCGCCGCCGCGCGCACCGAACGCACCGGCCTGGCTGAGGCGATCGAGGCCCGTGCCGCCCGGCTGGACGCCGCTCGCGGCGAGCACCCCGACATCGACGCGCACCGCGCGCACCTGCTCGACCAGGTCGAACGGCTCGACCGCCTCGTCGCCGCCCGCACCGCCCGCGACGACGCGGACGCCCGGCTCGCCAAGCAGCGCGAAGCCCTGCGGGCCGCGGCGGTCGACGCGGGCTTCGCCGACGTCGACGAGGCGCTGCGCGCCGAACGGGACGAGAGCCGGCGCACCGAGCTCGCCGACGCCCTCACCCGCGCCGAGCAGCGACGCGCCACCGCGCAGGCCGCGCTCGGCGGCGAAGAGCTCTTCGGCATCGACGCCGACACCGAGGTCGGGCTCGACGCCGCCGCCGAAGCCGCCACCACCGCCCGCGAAGCCGCCGAACGCGCCGCTATCACCGCGCAACGCGTCGAACAGCGCGAACAGGACGTGCGGCGGCTCGCGACCCGGCTGCGCGCGGCCTGGGACGAGCTCGGCCCGGCGCTCGCCGAACACGCCGAACTCGAAGCACTCGCCGACGTCGTCAACGGGCGTGGGCAGAACGCGCGGAAGATGTCCCTGCGCTCCTACGTGCTCGCCGCCCGGCTGGAGGAGGTCGCGGTCACCGCGACCCGGCGGTTGCGGCGGATGAGCGACGGCCGCTACTCGTTCGTGCACTCCGACGCCGCGGGCGCGCGGGGCACCCGGGGCGGGCTCGGGCTCGACGTGCTCGACGACTACTCCGGGCAGACCCGCTCGGCGAAGACGCTCTCCGGTGGCGAATCGTTCATGGCCTCGCTGTCGCTGGCGCTCGGCCTCGCCGACGTGGTGGCCGCCGAGACCGGTGGGGCGCTGCTGGACACGCTGTTCATCGACGAGGGCTTCGGCACGCTCGACGCGAACACCCTCGATCTCGTGATGGACACGCTCGACGAGCTGCGCGCCGGTGGCCGGGTGATCGGGCTCGTCTCGCACGTGGACGAGATGCGCCAGCGGATCGGGGTGCGGCTGCGGATCCGGAAGTCGCGGGACCACGGCTCCACCATCGAACTCGACACCTGACCCCCGCCCGGACTCGCAGCGGGGACGGGCAGCGACCGGATGACAGCTGGGGGATTGCTCCCTAATGTCGGAGTCATGGCTCACTCCACGATCATGCGTTCCCGCGTCGGCAAGCTCGTCGGCGGCGCGGCGGGCGCGCTCCTCGCGCTCACCGTCACCGCGGGTTGCAGCGACCCGGCCCCGCCATCGCAGCAGCAGGAACAGCAGGACGGCGACCAGCAGGACGGCGACCGCCCGGACCAGCAGGACGACCAGCGCGACGGCGACCAGCAGGATCACCGGCACGACGACCACGAGGACGACCAGGGCGACGGCGAGCAGGACGACGACTGACGTCGTCACCCGGATCGGGGGCACGCCCCGTTCCCGCGCCGCGGGCCGGGCGTGCGGCCGAACCCGGCGCGCACGGATCGGGTGCGGGCCACCTGCGTCGATCGCCGCCCGCACCACTTAGACTCACGGCCCGTGAGCCTCACCCTCGGAATCGTCGGGCTGCCCAACGTCGGCAAGTCCACCTTGTTCAACGCCCTCACCAGCAACGACGCGCTCGCGGCGAACTACCCGTTCGCGACGATCGAGCCGAACGTGGGTGTGGTGCCGTTGCCCGACCCCCGACTGGCCGAGCTCGCCGAGCTGTACGGCTCCGAGAAGCTGGTGCCCGCCACCGTGTCCTTCGTCGACATCGCCGGCATCGTGAAGGGCGCCTCCGAAGGCCAGGGCCTCGGCAACAAGTTCCTCGCGAACATCCGCGAAGCCGACGCCATCTGCCAGGTCATCCGCGTGTTCGACGACCCGGACGTGGTGCACGTCGACGGCAACGTCGACCCGTCCAGCGACATCGAGACGATCAACACCGAGCTGATCCTCGCCGACCTGCAGACCCTGGACAAGGCGCTGCCGCGGCTGGAGAAGGAAGCCCGCACCCACAAGGACAAGCGTCCTGCGCTGGACGCGGCCAACGAGGCGAAGCGCGTCCTCGACGAGGGCACCACCCTGTTCGCCGCGAAGCTGGCCGACGTCCCGGAACTGCGCGAGCTGAACCTGCTCACCACCAAGCCGTTCCTGTACGTGTTCAACGCCGACGAAGGCGTGCTCTCCGACGAGGCCCGCAAGCAGGAGCTGCGCGACCTGGTCGCCCCCGGCGACGCCGTGTTCCTCGACGCCAAGGTCGAGTCCGAGCTGATCGAGCTCGACGAGGAATCGGCCCGCGAACTGCTGGAATCGGTCGGCCAGCCGGAGCCGGGCCTGCACGCCCTGGCCCGCGCCGGGTTCCACACCCTCGGCCTGCAGACCTACCTGACGGCGGGCCCGAAGGAGGCGCGCGCCTGGACCATCCCGCAGGGCGCGACCGCCCCGCAGGCCGCGGGCGTGATCCACACCGACTTCGAGCGCGGCTTCATCAAGGCCGAGATCGTGTCCTTCGCCGACCTGATCGAGGCCGGTTCGATGAACACCGCGCGCTCCGGCGGCAAGGTCCGCATGGAGGGCAAGGACTACATCATGGCCGACGGAGACGTCGTCGAGTTCCGCTTCAACGTGTGATCGGAGCCGTCGCGTCCGCTCGCGGTGTTGAGTCCGGCCGTGGCCGACCTCGATCCTCGGCCACGAGCGCTCGAACCCGTGGGGACGGCGCTGGCGGCGCAGCGCGTGGACGGTGCTACTGCTGCTCGGGAGCACCGGGGCAGGTCGCGGGGATCAGTGCCTGCCGTGAACTCCTGCGCCCGCAGGCTCAGCTCCTACGATCCGGCTTCGTGCGCAGTGCCTCCAGTCCTCCTACCAGGACTGACACGGCGAGTTCGGTCGTGGCGTCCCGGTCGTCGCGCCAGTGTTCGACGGACGCCGCGTAGCCCGGAAGCGCGTCGCGGATGGTGTCCGACATCGTCGGCGCGGGGAGTCCCTGGGCGAGGCCGAAGGCCTGGAACTCGATCATCGCGATGATCGGGCGCAGCTGGTCCGAGGGGAAGTCTCCGCGCACGAGAGCGGTGAACACGGGCTCGTAGGCGGCGATGGAGCGCTCATCGGCGAACGTGGTGTCGAAGATCAGCGGCAGGATCCGCCGGTGCCTGGTGTAGAGACCCGCGAGGCCGCGCAGCAGCGCGCCGACGGCTTCGCGCCAGTCGTGCGCGTCGGGGGTCTCCATCTGCTCGAGCATCCGTCGGCGGGCGAGGTCGATGACGTCGCCCCGCCCGCCGACGTGGCTGTAGAGCGAGGACGGGGCGACGCCCAAGTGCTTGGCCAGCTGGACCATCTGGATGTCCCCGGTGGTGTCGACGAGCGCGAGCGCTCCGTCGGCGATGATCTCTGCCGACAGCAGCGGCACCTTCGGTCTGGCCATCCTCGTTCGTTCCTTCGTCGATCGGGTCGCGCGTCAGCGTAGGCCGAAGCCGCGCCGCTGGAGCGTCGGGCGCAGGTTCTCCCGCCCGTCCATGTAGTCGAAACCGGTGCCGGTCACGACGGCCTCGGCCCAGGTCTTGTCCCGCAGGCCGTTCTCCGTCCGGAACACCGTGGTGGCGGCCTCATAATCGCGCACCCATTCCGTGTGGTCGGCGTGGTCGTACTTCTCGTGGTGGAGGACGACGTTCTGCGCTGGGCGCGGACGCACGGCGCTGGGCCGGGTCTCGTCCGGAATGCCGATGGCGGTGCCGAAGACGACGTAGGCGTACGGCGGGAGGTCGACGAGTTCGGCGAGCTCCTCGGCGTGGTTGCGCAGCGAGCCGAGGTAGACCCCGCCCAGGCCCAGGGACTCCGCGGCGACCATCCCGTTCTGGGCGGCCAGCGCCGCGTCGACGGAGGCCATCAGGAAGGCGTCCAGGTAGTCGGTGACGACCGGGTCGCCGCCGTGGGCGGAGCTGATCGCGTGGCTGCGCGACATGTCGGCCACCCAGAGGAGGACGGTCGGGGCATCGGCGACGAAGTCGTAGCCGCCGCCGTCCGCGCGGGCGCTGCGGGTGAGCCTCGCCAGCTCGCGCTTGGTCTCCGGCTCCGAGATCGCGACGACGCTCCACTGGTGCAGGTTCGAGGAGGTGGACGCCGACTGGGCGGCGGCGACGATCGTCTCGAGCGCCCCCTCGGGGACCGGCTCATCGGTGAAGGCCCGCACGGAGCGGTGGGCGAGGAGGGCCTCGACCTGCTGGTTCCACAAGATCGTGGCGGGAGCGGGCTGATCCCCGTAGCGGGCGCGCAGGAGTGCATCGTGCTTCGGCATGCTCACGGTCCTTCTTTCCGAATCGGATTCGGTTATTCCAACTCGCCGCGCACCGGCGGCATTCCCGGCTCCGCGGACCGGGGCGCATGACCTCGCGCACACGACGGGCGGGTGCTGGTCCGGCGCGAGCCGGGCGAACGTGGGCGACAACACGCTCGCCGCACGGCTAAGGTCCACGGACGTCGCGGGGCCGGATCGACTTGCCCGCTCCGCTGCGAACCGAACGACGAGACCGCATCGGATGCGAACGGCTGGGGAGGACATCGCTGACGTGCGCGTCTTCCTGGCATCGCACCGAGTCCGCTGGATCAAGCAGGTCGCCGGCGGCCACGCGCTCCCGGGCACGTGGTCCTCCGGACCGGAATTCGGGCGAACTCCGCTGGATCGCGCAGGTCGTCGTGGCTGAGCCGAGGATCCGCGACTCGACGGGGCCCGAGGAGCACCCGGAACTCGTGCGGATCTGGCGCAGCGCCGTCGATGCCACCCACGCGTTCCTCGATCCGCGGCACCGTGCGGAGATCGAGGAACGCCTGCCCGTCGGGCACTTCCCGCAGGTGCGGCTCAGCGTCGCCGAACTCGGCGGTGCGCCGGTCGGTTTCGCGGGCACGTCCGGGACGAGCCTGGAGATGCTGTTCGTCGACGCGGCGCACCGCGGGCGAGGAGTGGGCCGAGCCCTCCTCGCGCACGCGGTGGCCGAGCTCGGGGTGACGTCCGTGGACGTCAACGAGCAGAACGAGCAGGCCGTCGGGTTCTACCTCCGGCACGGGTTCACCGTCACCGGCCGCAGCGAGCTCGACGATGCGGGGCGTCCGTACCCGCTGCTGCGGATGTCCCGCGACGGGCGGGCGCGGTGACCGGCCGCTCGTCGCCCCGGGTTCAGGCTCGGGTGCTGCGCAGCGCCTTGGTGCAGGTGATCGGTTCGCCTGACTCGCCGGTGCGCCGGCCCGAGGTGAACTCCGCGTACTCCGGGCCGTCCACGGCGTACAGGGCCAGGCGGCCGCGGGCGTCTGCGTGGATGCCCCAGCCGTAGCGCTTGCCCAGCGGCGAGGAGCGCAGGCAGGCCCTGCTCCGCGCGAAGAACTCCCGGCGGGCGTCCGCCCGCTCCTCGTCCGGGATGGCGGCGCGGTCCGCGAAGACGGTGAAGATGACGTCACCGGACGTGAACTCGTACGGGTGCTCGGCGATCAGCCGGTAGGTGCGCGCTGCCACCGACGGCGCCTCTGCGTTCAGCGGGGGCACCGTCGCGGTGGTGACCGGGCAGTCCTCGGCCACCTCGATAAACGTGTTCGTGCGATCGACCCGTTCCACGCCCGGAACGGTACGCCGGGGGACCGACGGCGGATGGGGAAGCGGCCGTTCCTCGATTCCGGTGCTCCTTGCCTCGGACCGCGATCGGCTGACCCCCGATCGATGACGAACACCCGGCGAACGCGATTCCCCGACCCGCCGCCGCACCCCGCTCGGGCACGTCCGAGTGAAAGGCGTGCGGGGTCGGTAGCGCAGCGCGGCCCGCCGCGAACTGCGGGCGGCGCACCCCGGCACAGCTGAGTCGCACGCCATGACCAGGCGATTTACGTTGTGCGCATGCAGCACATCACCTTGATCTGCGGAGACTGCAACGGCAAGGGGTGCAGCAACTGCGGCGGCACCGGCACGATCACCATCGTCGAGGACTAGGACCGCGCCGAGCGGCCGCGAAACCCGCCCCGAGCAGGCCGTGCGCGGCGGGCAACGCTGCTAGCGTGCCGAAATGGCCGCCAACGGGACCGTCCTGGTCATCGGAGCCGGGGTGATCGGGCTCAGCACCGCCGTGATCCTCGCCGAATCCGGCGTGCCGGTGCGCGTGCGCACCGACGAGCCACCCGCCGACACCACCTCCGCCGTCGCCGGCGCGATCTGGGGGCCGGCGCTGCTGCAACCCGCCGACCGGGTGCGCCGGTGGGTCGCCGACACCTACCGCGCGCTGGTCGAACTGGCCGCCGACGACACCAGCGGAGTGCACCTCGCCACCGGGCGGATGGCCGCCCGCGTCGACCTCGGCGACCAGCTGCCGCCCGAAGCGCTGCTGCTGCCCGACCTGCGCCGCTGCACCCCGGACGAGCTGCCCGCCGGGTTCCGCAGCGGCTACCGGGCGACGCTCCCGCTGATCGACATGCCGCGCTACCTCGAACACCTCACCGGGAGACTGCTCGCCGCCGGCGGCGAACTGCTGATCAGCCCGGTGTCCTCGCTGGCCGACGCCGCGGCCGAAGCGGACCGCATCGTCAACTGCACCGGGGTCGGCGCGCACGAGCTCGTCGGCGACCCCGGCGTGCGGCCCGTGCGGGGGCAGCACGTCCTCGTCCGCAACCCCGGCATCAGCGAGTACTTCGTCGAAGTCGGCGCCGGACCCGAGTTCACCTCGTACGTCCCGCACGGCGACCAAGTCGTGCTCGGCGGCGTCGCGGGCGAGCACGACTGGTCCCGCGCACACGACCGCGACGACAGCGCCGCCGTGCTGCGCCGCTGCGCGCAGGTCGAACCGCTGCTCGCCGGCGCCGAAGTCCTCGGCGAGACCGTCGGACTGCGCCCCGGGCGCGACGCCGTGCGGCTCGAAACCGAACGGTTCGGCGGCGCCACCGTCGTGCACGACTACGGGCACTCCGGCTGCGGGGTGTCGCTGTCCTGGGGCTGCGCCGCCGAAGCCGCCGGGCTCGTCCTCGGCCGACCGGTGCGCTGACCGGCTCACGTCAACGCGTCGACCACCCCGTCGATCTCCTCCGCCAGCGTGAAGTCCTTCGCGGTGAGGCCACCCGCCGAATGCGTCGAGAGGGCGAACACGACGGTGCGCCAGCGGATGTCCAGATCCGGGTGGTGGTTCTCGCTCTCCGCGATCTCCGCGACCCGGTTCACCGCCTGGATGGCCTGCGGGAAGCTCGCGAACTCCACGCTCCGCACGATCGTGGTGCCGTCCTGGGCCCACTCCGGTAGCCGGGACAGCGATTCGGCGACCTGGGTGTCGTTCAGCAGTTCGGTCATGCCCACATGGTGGTCGTCGGACGGCCGGAACGCGACCGTCGACCCCCGGCTCGGTGGCGGCACGTAGACTGCCGGTCGCCACGGGAGTCCAGCGCGCTGGGCTGAGAGGAGGGGCGCATCCCCTCGACCGTCCGCACCTGAACCGGATCATGCCGGCGCAGGGAGGTGTCGCGATCAGCTCGAGTTCGCACGCGTGGCCGAGACCGGTGTGCTACTCGGGAGGACCGTTGAACCCCTTACTGCGCTGGGCCGCGGCACTCGCCGCCGCCGCGCTCACCACCGGATGTTCGCTCATCGGGAGCTCCGGCGATGACACCGCGGCGCGCACCGTCACCCTCGTCGCGCACGACTCGTTCGTCGCCGACCCGGCGCTGCTCGCCGACTTCGAGAAGCGCAGCGGCATCCACCTGGAGATCCGCAACAGCGGTGACGCCGGAGAGCTGACCAACAAGTTGGCGCTGTCCAAGGCGGCACCGCTCGGCGACGTCGCCTACGGCGTGGACTCCACCTTCGCCTCCCGCGCGCTGCGCGCCGACGTGTTCGCCCCGTACCGGCCCGCCGCCGCCGACCGCGGACCGCAGCGCTACGCCCAGGACCAGCAGAACCGGCTCACCGCCGTCGACGTCGCCGACGTGTGCCTCAACATCGACACCGCCTGGTTCGCCGCGCACCGGCTGCCGGAGCCGACGACGCTGCGCGACCTCACCGATCCCCGCTACCGGGACCTGACCTCGATGCCGGACCCGACGACGTCCTCCCCTGGATTGGCGTTCCTGCTCGGCACCATCGACGCCTTCGGCGAGCCCGGTTGGCAGGACTACTGGCGCGCCCTCGACGCCAACGGCGTGCGGCTGTCCTCCGGCTGGGAAGAGGCCTACAACCAGGACTTCTCCGGTTCCACCGGCCAGGGGCCGCGACCGATCGTGCTGTCCTACGCGTCCTCGCCCGCCGCCGAGGTCGACGAGAACGGTGCGCCGCGCACCAAGGCCCTGCTCGACACCTGCTACCGGCAGGTCGAGTACGCGGGCGTGCTCACCGGCGCGAAGGACCCGCAGGCGGCGCGGGAAGTGGTGGACTTCCTGCTCTCGCCCGAGTTCCAAGGTCAGGTCGCCGACCAGATGTACGTGTACCCCGCGGTCGACGGGGTGCCGCTGCCCGAAGGCTGGGCGGCCAGCGCGCCGCTGCCGTCGCGGCCCGCGGAACTGCCCGCCGACGAGGTGGAGAACAACCGGGACCGGTGGGTCGAGCAGTGGCGGACGCTGGTCCGGGGATGACCGGCGAACTCCGCCGCCGGGTTCCGGTGGCGCTGGCCGCGGCGGTCGTCCTCGGCTTCCTCGGGGTCTTCTTCGCCTGGCCCGTCGCGGCGATCATCGGGCTGGGCGTGCGCGGCGACGTCGGAGCGGTGCTCGCCGAGCCGGCCACTTGGCGGCTCGTCGGCTTCACCCTCGGGCAGGCCGCCGCGTCCACCGCGGTCGCGCTGCTCTGCGGGCTGCCGCTCGCCTACGTGCTCGCCAGGCTCGTCCTGCCCGGCACAGGGCTGCTGCGGGTCGCGGTGACCGTGCCGTTCGTGCTGCCGACGATCGTCGTGGGCATGGCCTTCCGCGCGTTGTTCGGCGCCGACGGGGGAGTGCTGCCGATCGTGCTGGCCAACGCGTTCTTCAACGTCGCCGTCGTCGCGCGCACCGTCAGCGGGTTGTGGGGGCACCTGGACCGGCGGATGGAGGACGCCGCCCGATCGCTGGGAGCCGGGCGGCTGCGCACCTTCACCTCGGTGACGCTGCCCGCGCTGCTGCCCGCGCTCGGATCGGCGGCGGCCGTCGTGTTCCTGTTCAGCGCCACCAGCTTCGGGGTGGTGCTGGTGCTCGGCGGCGGTCGGCTGCGCACCCTGGAGACGGAGATCTACCTGCGCACCGTGCAGCTGCTGGACCTGCCCGGCGCCGCGGCGCTGTCCCTGCTGCAGCTGGTCGCCGTCGTCGCCGCCCTGCTCGTGGCCACCATCGCGCGCCGCCGTCGGGAGACCGCGCTGCGGCTGCGCGCGCCCGCGACCACCGCCCGGCCGCCGCAAGGCGCCGAGTGGTGGATCGTCGGGCTCGCCGGTGCGGTGCTGTGCGGGCTGCTCGCGCCGATCGTCTCCCTGCTGGCGCGGTCGGTGTCCACCAGGGACGGGTGGGGGCTCGCGGGCTACCGCGCGCTGCTGGGCACCGGGCAGCCCGGGACCCTGGAGGTCACCGGGCTCGAAGCCGCGCTGAACTCGGTGCGCACCGCGGTCGACGCCACCTGGATGGCGCTGCTGCTCGGGCTGCTCGCCTCGTTCGTGCTCGTCGCCGTGCGCCGCAGGTTCGTCGCGGAGAGCCTCGACCTCGCGCTGATGCTGCCGCTGGGGGTGTCCGCGGTGACGGTCGGCTTCGGCTACCTGATCACGCTCGGCTCGCTGCCCGGCGAGCTGCGCACCTCGCCGCTGCTCGTGCCGTTCGCGCAGGCCCTGGTGGTGACACCGCTGGTGATCCGCACCGTGCTGCCGGTGCTGCGGGCCATCGACGACCGGCTGCGGCAGGCCGCGGCGACGCTCGGCGCCGGGCCGTGGCGGGTGCGGCGCGAGATCGACTTCCCGCTCGCGGTGCGTTCCGTGCTGGCCGCCGCCGGGTTCGGGTTCGTCGTGGCGCTCGGGGAGTTCGGCGCCACCAGCTTCCTCGCCAGGCCCGATGCGCCGACGCTGCCGGTGGCCATTGCGCGGCTGCTCGGCAGGCCGGGCGAACTCAACTCGCAACTCGCCTACGCCGCCTGCGCGCTGCTGATGGTCGTCACCGTGCTCGGCGTGGTGCTCATCGAGCGGCTGCGGGTGGGCACCGACGCCGTGGAGGACTTCTGATGGGGCTGGAAGTGCAAGGGCTCACCGTCCGCTTCGGCGGCACCACGGTGGTGCGCGACGTGCGGCTCTCCGTGCTGGACGGCGAAGTGCTGGCGCTGCTCGGACCGTCCGGCTGCGGGAAGTCGACCCTGCTGCGAGCGGTCGCCGGGCTCGAACGGCCCACCGCGGGCGAGGTGCGGTGGAACGGGCGGGACCTCGCCTCGGTGCCGGTGCACCACCGCCGGTTCGGGCTGGTCTTCCAGGACGGGCAGCTGTTCCCGCACCGGAACGTGGCGGGCAACGTGGCGTTCGGGCCGCGGATGCGCGGCGTCGGCGGTGCGGAGCGAACGGCGCGCGTCGCCGAGCTGCTGGAGCTGGTCGGGCTGGCCGGCTACGAGGACCGCCGGGTCACCGACCTGTCCGGAGGCGAGGCGCAGCGGGTCGCGCTGGCCCGCGCGCTCGCCGCCGATCCGGAGCTCCTGCTGCTGGACGAACCGCTCTCCGCGCTGGACCGGATGCTGCGGGAACGGCTCGCGGTGGACCTGGCGGCGCTGCTCGGCCGCGGCGACTCGACCGCACTCGTCGTCACGCACGACCACGACGAGGCGTTCACCCTCGCCGACCGGGTCGCCGTGATGTCCCGCGGCACGATCTTGCAAGCCGACACTCCCGACCTGTTGTGGCGGCACCCGGCGGACGAGGAGGTGGCCGCGTTCCTCGGCTGCACCACGTTCCTGCCCGCGGAGGTCCGCGACGGCGTGGCGACGTGCGCGCTGGGCACCGTCGACGTGACCGCGAAGGACGGTCCGGCGCGGCTCGGGCTGCGCGCCGCCGGAGTTCGCGCCCGGGGCACCCGGCCCGGAAATCCCGGTGCGACGGGCCCGCTGGGGGAGGTGCGGGAACGGGTGCACCGGCACGACCACGTCCGGCTCGCGGTCGCCGTACCGGAACTCGGTCAGGTGGAGGCCGTCGCGCACATCGCCGACGCCCCCGCGGTCGGCGACGAGGTCGGACTGCGCCTCGACCCCGACGGCGTCGCGCTCGTCGGTGGCGACTGACCGAGCCGGGTCGCCCCGGCCTCGCGCGCCCGATGGGGTACGCGCACCGGCGCGGTGGTCCCCGGTCGTGGACCCACCGTGCCGGCCCCGCCCGGGTCAGACGTCCCGGGTGACCATGCGCAGCACCGTCGCCGAGAGGCCGATGGCCAGGTAGCACCCTGCGCGCAGCAGTCCCGTGGACAACGTGTCCGTGAAGATCGGATCCCGCAGCACGTCGATCACGGCCGACCAGTCGGTGGTGATCAGCAGCGGACGCATCCACTCCAGCGAAGGCACGGTCCCCAGCACGCCGAACACGATCAGCCCCGCCATCGTCCCGGTCATCACCACCAGCGGGTGCTCGGTCAACGAGGACAGCGCCAATGCCACCGCCCCGACCGCAGCCATCTGCGCCGCGCACCACAGCACCGCCAGCAGGATGCGCACCAGCGCCGCCCCGATCGACAGCGTGGTGCCGGACAACGTCACCAGGCCGTCACCGCCGACGATGATCAAACCGGTGAGCAGGCCGCTGACCGCCAGCACGAGCACCGACAGCAGCACCATCAGCAGCACGCCCGCCGCTTTCACCCCCACCAAGCGGACCCGGCCGATCGGCGCGATCAGCAGCCCTCGCAGCGTGCCGTGCGAAGCCTCGCCCGCGATCGCGTCCGCCGCGACCATCGCCACCACCAGCGGCAGCAGCATCGTCTGCGCCAGCACGATGCTCGCCACCGGCAGCACCAGCCCGTTGCCCGCGACCGCGCTCAACACCGACGGCCCGCCACCACCACCGGGCCCGCCGGTCAACGCGATGCCCACGCCGATCAGCACTGGCAGCCCCGCCAGCATCAGCAGTGCGAGCAGGTTCCGCGGTCGCCGCAGCACCCAGCGGAACTCCGCGAACAGCACCCGCCCCAGCGGTGCTGAGCGGCGCGCCTTCGGCGCCTCGGCCACCTCGGCCGGTGCGGTGGCGGTCATGATTCCTCCTCGGTGAGCCGGGCGAACAGGTCTTCCAGGCCCGCACGTCCGCGTCGTGCCTCGTGCACCCCGACTTCGGCGCGGACCAGCGTCGCCACCACTTCTGGAGCGTCCACTTCGGACAGCTCCACGCGCAGCGCGCCCTGCTCCGCCCGGGCGGAGATCCCGCTGTCCCGCAGCGCGTCCAGCCCGGCATCGAGGTCCGGGGTGGAGATCATCAGGTGCGGTCCGCCCGATTCCAGCAGGCTCGCCAGCTCGCCTTGCGCGACCAGCGTGCCCCGGTGCAGCACCGCCACGTGAGTGCAGGTCGCCTCCACCTCGGACAGCAGGTGCGAGGACACCAGCACGGTCGTGCCGACGGCGTGCAGCTCGGCGATGATCTGGCGGATCTCCCTGGTGCCCGCCGGGTCCAGCCCGTTGGTGGGCTCGTCGAGCACCACCAGTTCCCGCGGCACCAGCAGGGCCGCGGCCAACCCCAGCCGTTGCTTCATGCCCAGCGAGTAGCCGCGGAACCGGCGGCCCGCGGCGGCCGTCAGCCCGACGCGGTGCAGCGCTCCGTCCACCGCCGCCCGGATGTCGGCACCCGCCAGGTCGGGCTCCATCGCGGCGCACCGCAGCAGGTTCTCCCGGCCGGACAGGAACGGGTGGAAGCCCGGTCCCTCGACGAGCGCCCCGACGCGGGGCAGCACCCGGTCAGCTTCGTCCGGCAGCGCGCGACCCAGCAGTTCGACCGAGCCCGCCGTGGGCCTGATCAAGCCCAGCAGCATCCGGATCGTGGTGGTCTTGCCGGATCCGTTCGGCCCCAGCACCCCGACCACCGCGCCGCGGGGAACGGCGAGGTCGATGCCCGCGACGGCCACGGTGTCGCCGTAGGTCTTGCGCAGGCCGGAGGTCCGCGCGGCGTACACCTCGACCGCGGGGGGGGGGGGGGGGGCCGCCCCCGCCTGCTCGGCCTGTTCGGCCACTCCGGTCATCACGGAGTCCCGACCGCGGTGGTGAGCACCTGCTCGGGAACCGCACCGGCCGCGACGCGGCCGTCGGAGGTGACCAGGGCGGACCCGACCTTCGTGCTGATCAGCCAGCCGTCGCCCCACGGTCCGCTGACCGGCTTGCCCAGCTGCTGCGCCAGCGCCTGCGGGTTCGCCCGCTCACCACCGCGCTGCCCGTCCTCGCCGCGCGGCGACTCGGCCCGCTCCGGCTGCTGCGGCAGGTGCGCGACGAGCACCGTGTCCCAGCCGTCGCCGACGACGGTCGGGTGCTGCCCGGCGTGCTCCGGACGGCCCTCCGGCCGGGCTTCCCGGCGGTGCCGATCCCCGGCCGGGGCCTCTTCGACCTTCGTGCCGGCCGGTGGGGTGAAGCGGAACATCGCCGGGTCCGGCTGGGACAGGTCCAGTTCGGAGAACCCGGCGCGCAGCGCCGGTTCGTCCGAGCCGTTGGTCAGCACGGTGACCTCCAGCGGCGAGCGGGTCTCCGCGTCCACCGCCAGCCGGACCTCCCGCAGCACGGTGCGCTCGGTCGGCTTCGGTGTCAGCACGAGCTCGTAGGCGTCCCGGCCCGCGACGGTCGCGGTGCCGTCCACGGCGACGTCGCTGGTCTGCCGCAGCTGTTCGACGATGCTCCGGGAGAGCGCCGCCGGGTCCTGGTCCGCCGCACCGCGGCCGTGGCCGAGCGGGCCGCGAGCATCCTCGTCCCCCGCGTTCGCGGGCTTGGTGGCCCGGGTCGCGGTGCGGGATTCCGAGTCCCACTTCCACAGCGCGGTCCCGTCGTCGACGACGGTCACCTCGCCGGAGGACGAGGGCAGCGCGGCGCGCTTGTGCCCCTGCCCGTCGTTCCACACCCGGAGCGTGCTGGTCCCGTCGCCCAACATCGAGCCGGCGCCGCCGTCGACGCCGGGCAGCGCCGGGAGGCCGAGCGCGTTGTCCACCCGCACCGTTCCGGTCAGCGCCGGGGTAGTCGAGGTCAGCACCGATTCCACCAGCGCTTCGGGCGCGACCGGCGGCAGCTGCGGGTCCTCGTCCGCGCCGGCAGGCAGGCTCAGCGCGGTGAGGCCGAGCAACCCGGCCAGCCCGCCCGCCGACGCGGCGACTACGACGTTCCTGCGTTTCATGCGGTCCTCCTGGTGATCCGATCCGCTGCCCCGAGCGTGATCCCGCGCAGCTGAGATGGTCCTGAGAGCGGTCCGATCGAGCTGAGAAGGATCTCAGGGGTGGCTGCGCGCGGTGGTGCGGCGACGGCATGCTGAGCAGATGCAGCCGCGGGTGTTGGTGGTCGACGACGAACCGGGAGTCCGGACCGCGCTGCGGCGCGGCCTGACCGCCGAGGGCATGGAGGTCGCGGTCGCGGTCGAGGGAGTGGAGGCGTTGCGGCTCGCCGCCACCGGGTCCTTCGACGTCGTGGTGCTGGACGTGATGCTCCCCGGCCTGTCCGGGTACCGCGTGCTGGAGCGCCTGCGCGGCCAGGGGATCACGACCCCGGTCCTGCTGCTGTCCGCGAAGGACGGCGAGGTCGATCAAGCCGACGGGCTGGACCTCGGTGCCGACGGCTACTTGGTCAAGCCGTTCTCCTTCCTGGTGCTGACCGCGCAGGTCCGGGCCCTGGCACGTCGCGGCGAGAGCTCCGCGCGGCACGCCAGGTTGCGCGTGGGCGAGCTGGAGATCGACCGCGATGCCCGTGAGGTGAGCTGGGCCGGATCACCGGTGGCGCTCTCCCCGCGCGAGTACGGGTTGCTGGTCGCGCTGGCGAGCCGTCCGGGCACCGTGGTGCCCAAGGAGGACCTGCTGCGCCAGGTGTGGGGCGCGGACCAGTTCGTCACCCGCAACGTGGTCGAGGTCTACGTCGGTTACCTGCGGCGCAAGCTCACCGCGGCGGGCGCCGGGCACCTGGTGCGCACGGTCCGCGGCCACGGTTACCAGGTCAGCGTCGAACCGGACCAGGACGAGGTCGCCGCCGCCGAACCGACGAAGCCACGCGGTGGGGACGGTTCCCGGTGAACTGGTCGCCCCTGCGGCGGCTGCGGACGTGGTGGTCGCGCCGCACCCTCCGGTTCCGGACCAGCGCGGTCGCGACGGCGGTGGCCCTCGTCGGGTTCGGCGTGCTCGCGCACTTCGGCGTCGGCTTGATGAGCTGGCTGCTCGTCGAATCCGTGGACGCGGAGTTGAACGGCAAGGTCGAGGTCGCGGCGCGGCAGGTCGCCACCGGGACACCGCCGCGCGAGGTGGCGGGCGGTGAGGTCCGGGTGCTGGACACCTCGGGCGTCCCGGTCGATTCCCTGCCGGACCCGCGGCTGGGGCGGTCGAACATCAGCGAGCTCAAGAGCGGCGAGGGCGTCGTCGAGTGGTCCGCGGACGGCCCGGCCCGAGGCCTCTACCGCTGGGTCGGGACCGTGGTGCCCGACCCGGCGGGCGATCCGCGGCTGGTGCTGGGCGGCGCGCACCTGATCGGCCATTCCGACACGGTGCGCTCGGCGGGCCGCGCCCTGGCGCTCGGCTCGATCATCGCCGCGGGTGCTGTCGGCGTCGCGACCTGGTTGGTGGTGCGCCGGTCGCTGCGCCCGGTGGAGCGGATGCGGGTGGCCGCGGTGCGGTTGCCGGAGGGGCGTCGACTGCCGGTGCCGGCGGCCGACGACGAGCTGCGCGCGCTCGCGGAAGCGCTCAACGAGATGCTGGCCCGCCGCGACGGCGACACGGAGTGGCTGCGCCGGTTCACCGGCGATGCCGCGCACGAGCTGCGCAACCCGGTCGCCTCGATCCGGGCGCAGGCCGAGGTCGCCGTGGTGCACCCCGACCCGGAGCTCGCGCAGGAGACCCTCCAGGACATCGCCGCCGAGGCGCAGCGGATGTCGGAGCTGGTGGACGGACTGCTCGCGCTGGCCAGGGCCGAGTCCGGTTCCCAGCCGCCGCAGCAGCCGATCGAGCTCGGCAGCGCCGTGCGCGCGGCCGCCGACCGGGCCAACCTGCGGGGCGGCCGGCCCCGGGTCCAGGTCACCGCGCCCACCGGGAGCGTCGTGATCCTCGCCGGTGCCGCCGAGGTGGCCACCGTGCTGGACAACGTGATCGGGAACGCGCTGCGGCACGCGCGGGCGCTGGTCCGGGTGTCGTTGCTCCCGGCGGCCGAGAGCGTCCGGCTGGTCGTGGACGACGACGGGCCGGGGATCCCCGCCGAGCACCGGACGCGGGTGTTCGACCGGTTCCACCGGGTGCAGCCGGACCGGGCCCGCCGCACCGGCGGCGCCGGGCTGGGACTGGCTCTGGTGGCCGAAGCCGTGCGCGGCCGGGGCGGTTCGGTGCACGCGGCGGAGTCGCCCGAAGGCGGTGCCCGCATCGAGATCCGCTGGCCGTTGCCCGGCCCGCTGCGCCCCGCGCCCCGCGGGGGTTGAGACCGTCGCGAGCGCGCCGCGCAGCCGACGGGCGACCGCGCGCAGCCGGCGGAACGCGCCCGGGGCTCGGGCGCGGGTCGCCTCCCGGAACGGGAACCACCCCGGGGACCGCTCCGCGCGGCGTGCGGCAGGATGTCCCCACGTGTCGGTGTTGCGAAGCACAGGTCTGGTGGCGGCCCCGCTGCGAACGGTCGGGGCGGCGTTGCGCCACACCCGCACCGCGGAGGAGGGCCTGCGGCAACTGGGCATCCAGGGCCGGGCGCTGACGCCCGCCGCCGAACTCCTCGTCCCGGGGGACGACCTCGCCTTCCGGTGGACGAAGGTCCCGGCGGCACGGCTGCGCACTCGCATCGTGCGGGCCGACGCGGATCGGTTGGAATCGGTGCTCATCGCTGGTCCTCTCCAGGAGTTGCGGCACGAATCGGTGCTGGCCGAAGCCGGTGGCCACACGCTGCTGACCGACTCGCTGCGCTGGACGACGCCGTTCGGCGCGCTCGGGCGGCTGGTCGACGTGGCGCTGGCCCGTCGCGTGGTGCTGGCGGTGCTGGCGCGCCGGATGCGCGCGGTCGGTGCGCTCGCTGAGTCCTGGGCGGCGCGGCCGGTCGTGGTGGGGA
The DNA here is from genome assembly GCF_020177435.1 of Saccharopolyspora sp. 7B. Lineage (NCBI taxonomy): Bacteria > Bacillati > Actinomycetota > Actinomycetes > Pseudonocardiales > Pseudonocardiaceae > Saccharopolyspora > Saccharopolyspora sp. 7B. The sequence goes on from NZ_JAIUKC010000035.1 coordinate 22,689, forward strand.
CGGCGATCACGCGGCGGGGGCGGCTGCTCGTGCAGCAGCGCCGGTTCCCCGCGCGGGACGCCGGTCGTTGGGAACTGCCCGGTGGCCGGGTGGAGCCGGGGGAGAGCGAGCAGGACGCGGTCGTCCGGGAGTGCAAGGAGGAGCTGGACGTGGAGGTAGTGCCGACCGGACGCGTCGGCACCGACGTGCCGCTGCGCGGCGGGATGCTGCTGCGGGTGCACACCGCGGAACTGGCCGACCCCGGCGTCGAGCCGCGGGCGGTGGAGCACCGGGCGGTGCGCTGGGCGACCCGGTCCGAACTGGGCGGGCTGGACTGGCTCGAAGCCGACCAGGTGCTGGCGCACTCGCTGCGCGAGCTGCCGCTGTGAGGTCTCGGCCGCCGCGTCGGAAGCCGTTCCGGCCGTGGTGTGCGTTCGCTGCGTTCATGCAGCAAGATTGCCGCGTTCGACCACCTGTTCGCCACGTTTCCAGCCCGAATTACTCGAACTGGTGAACGAACGCCCGGGCGGAGGCGATTCGGCGGTGCGGGTCGAGAACCCAGGTCAGGGGCCCGTGGGGCGCGCGGCGCCCGATCCCGGGCCCCCGGCCTCGGCTCGTTCGATCAGGGGACGTTCAACGCAACCCGGCGACCCGCATCGCGGCATCCAGCCGCGGCCGGGCGCGCTCGGCCGCGCGGGCGGCGCCCTTCTCCCGCACCCGGTCCAGCTCGGCGGGGTCGTCCAGCAGCTCGCGGGCGCCGTCCCGGACCGGCCGCAGCAGTTCGACCACCGCCTCCGCCACGGTGTCCTTGAGCTGGGCGTACGTGCTCGCGGCCGAGGTCGCCGCGTACGGGCTGCCACCGGTGCAGGCGGCGAGGATCTCCAGCAGGTTCGCCACCGCGGGCTGCTCGTCCGGGTCGTAGCGGACCGAGGCCCGGTCGTCGGTGACGGCGCGGCGGAACTTGCGGCGCACCACGTCCGGTTCGTCCAGCACGAACACGACGCCCGCCTGCTGCTGCGCGGACTTCGCCATCTTGCGGGCCGGATCGGACAGGTCCCGGACCGAGGCGGCCGTCTTCGGCACCACGGCGCGCGGGACGACGAACACCTCCCCGCGGCCGCCGTTGAACCGCCTGGCCAGCGTGCGCGCCAGTTCGACGTGCTGGTTCTGGTCCACTCCGACCGGGACCTCGGTGGCGCCCTGCAGCAGGATGTCCGCCGCCATCAGCACCGGGTAGGTGAGCAGGCCGAGGCGCGCGCTGTCCTGCCCGGCGCCCTTCTCCTTGAACTGGATCATCCGGGCGGCCTCGCCGAAGCCGCAGGTGCACTCCAGGACTCAGTTCAGCGCGCCGAGCTCGCCCGCCAGATCGGACTGCACGAACACCGAGTCGGCGGTGATGCCGCTCGCCAGCAGCACGGCCAGGTTCTCCCTGGTGAGGGCGCGCAGCCGCTCGGGCCGGTACGGCAGCGTCATCGCGTGCAGGTCGGAGATGAAGTACAGGTCCTCCGGGCCGCCCCCGGTCGCCCAGCGGCGCAGCGCGCCGAGGTGGTTGCCCAGGTGGACGTGGCCGGACGGGGTGATGCCGGACAAGCGGGTCACGATCTCTCCTCGGATCGACGGCCGCTCACCAGCCTGCACCGCGCATCGCCCGGTCGCCTGGTGGCGACCGATGTGCGTGCGGTTCAGCGCACGACGAGCCGGGGCCCCTGGCCCCCCCCACCACATGCTCAGACGCGGATGCGACATTTCGTGCACGGCACGCACATTATCAGAAGGGTATGGGCACTCGTGCCGGAGGAGGACTATCGTGGATTCATGTTCGTCGTATTGCTGAACTACACGGCTCCGCAATCGGACATCGACGGCGCATTGGTGGATCACTATGAGTGGGTGAGCAGACATTACGAGGCCGGTGACTTCATCACGACCGGCCACCGCGCTCCGGAACCGGGCCGCCCGCTGACCGGGGGCGTGCTCATCGCCAGATCCATGTCCCGCGGCAGGCTGGAGGCCATCCTCGCCACCGATCCCTTCGAGCTGCGAAAACTCGCCCGGCACGAAGTGATCGAATTCCAGGCGCTGCGCACCGTGCCGGAAATGGCGAAGTACGCCGACCAGCTCGTCCCGACCAGCGAATAAAGCGTTCGCGCTGATCCGCGCCTGGGCTGCCGCGCCGAGGAGCGGATCAATGCGATCCCTTTTCCTTCGACTCCTTCTTCGCCTTCTTCTGCGCTTTCTTGACTTCGCGTGCTTTCGCGTCCTTCAACGCTTCCCGCAGCACCACGATCGGGCATTGCTTGCACGGCGGTTTCGAAAGGCAGCACTTCCGCTTGACCTTGATCGTTTTCTTGCCCACGACTGGCTTCCCGCTGCCGGAGGGGTCCGCTCGGGGACCGGACACCGCCACCCTAGGTCGGTCCCGCTGGTTCCGGCGAACCAGCGGCCGCGGGTGTTGCGCTCAACACCTGTCCGCGGCCCCGTTCGGGAAGTGCTCTACGCTGGACTAGGCCGCGTGTCGACAACGCACCGAGCCTCAGCAAGTGTCGGGCCTTCGACAATGACGGCCCCGCCGTCCGCGATCGGCCGCCTTCTCACGATGGGTGAGCCTGCCGGAGCACGGGGTTCTCGGAACGCGGGTCCGCGCCGGGGGCCGCAACTTCCCGCAGCGGCGGCAGCGGGACGGCGGCCGGCCGAGGTCGACTAGCGCCCGCCGCCAGACCTGATCTTCGTCTTCCAACTCATGGAGTGCTCGCGTGCCCGCCACCAGCGTCGCCGAACCGAACCAGCGGATCCGCAATGATCTGCGCAACGTCGCGATCGTCGCGCACGTCGACCACGGTAAGACCACCCTGGTGGACGCCATGCTGCGGCAATCCGGCGCCTTCTCCGAACGTGCCGAACTCGTCGACCGGGTCATGGACTCCAATGACCTGGAACGGGAAAAGGGCATCACGATCCTGGCCAAGAACACGGCCGTCCGGCGGGAGACCGAGGACGGTCCCGTCACCATCAACGTCATCGACACCCCGGGCCACGCCGACTTCGGCGGCGAGGTCGAGCGCGGCCTGTCCATGGCCGACGGCGTGGTGCTGCTGGTCGACGCCAGCGAAGGCCCGCTGCCGCAGACCCGCTTCGTGCTGCGCAAGGCGCTGGCCGCGAAGCTGCCGGTGATCCTCGTGGTGAACAAGGTCGACCGCCCGGACGCGCGCTGCGCCGAGGTCGTCGAAGAGGCCCACGACCTGCTGCTGGACCTCGCCTCCGAGCTCGACGACGGCGAGGGCTCGGTGGACATGGACGCCGTGCTGAACCTGCCGGTGATCTACGCCTCCGCCCGCTCCGGGCGCGCGAGCCTCACCCAGCCCGCCGACGGCGACCTGCCCGAGGACGAGGACCTCACCGCGCTGTTCGACGTGCTCATGGAGCACGTGCCCGCGCCGGTCGGCGACTACGAGGCACCGCTGCGCGCCCTGGTCACCAACCTCGACGCCTCCGCCTTCCTGGGCCGCATCGCGCTGTGCCGCATCCACGCGGGCACCATGCGCAAGGGCCAGACCGTCGGCTGGTGCCGCGAGGACGGGTCCGTGGAGAAGGTGCGGATCACCGAACTGCTCATCACCGAGAACCTGGACCGGGTACCGGCCGCCGAGGCGCACGCCGGTGACCTGGTGGCGATCGCGGGCATCCCGGACATCACCATCGGCGACACCCTCGCCGACGCCGACGACCCGCAGCCGCTGCCGCGGATCACCGTGGACGACCCGGCGATCTCGATGACCATCGGCGTGAACACCTCGCCGATGACCGGCCGCAACGGCGGCACGAAGGTCACCGCGCGGTTCGTGAAGAACCGCCTCGACGCCGAGCTGATCGGCAACGTCAGCATCAAGGTCGTGCCGACCGAGCGCCCCGACACCTGGGAGGTGCAGGGACGTGGCGAGCTGGCGCTGGCCGTGCTCGTGGAGACGATGCGCCGCGAGGGCTTCGAGCTGACCGTGGGCAAGCCGCAGGTGGTCACCAAGACCATCGACGGCAAGCTGTGCGAGCCGTTCGAGCGGCTCACCATCGACTCCCCGGAGGAGCACCTGGGTGCGATCACCCAGCTGCTGGCCGGGCGCAAGGGGAAGATGGAGACGATGGAGGGCCACGGCACCGGCCGCATCAAGCTCGACTACGTGATCCCCTCGCGCGGCCTGATCGGCTTCCGCACCGAGTTCCTCACCGAGACGCGCGGTACCGGCATCGCCAACCACGTCTTCGAGGGCTACTTCCCGTGGGTCGGCGAACTGCGCACCCGGCACAGCGGCTCGTTGGTGGCGGACCGCACCGGCCCGGTCACCAGCTACGCGATGATGCAGCTGGCCGACCGCGGCACGTTCTTCGTGGAGCCCGGCGCCGAGGTGTACGAGGGCATGGTCGTGGGCGAGAACCCGCGCGCCGAGGACCTCGACATCAACGTCACCAAGGAGAAGAAGCTCACCAACATGCGCTCCGCCACCGGCGACGAGCTGGAGCGGCTGGCCCGGCCCCGCACGCTGGGCCTGGAGGAAGCGCTGGAGTTCTGCTCCGCCGACGAGTGCGTCGAGGTCGGGCCGGACGCGATCCGGGTCCGCAAGGTCGTGCTGGACGCGACGACCCGCGGCCGGGAGCGTTCCCGGGCCAAGGCTCGCGACAACGGCTGAGTTCCCTGAGCAGAAGCTGAGCGTTTCCACCCCGGTGTGCGGCGCCGCGAGGACGCGCGGAACCATGAGTGCTTCCGCGCGTCCTCCGACAGGGGGACATCGCGTCCGCCTGCGATCGGCGACCGGGAACGAGGGGAGGTTCGGCAGCGTGCACCAGGGTCGACGTCCGCTCACCGTGGTCAGCTTGCTGGTGACGATCGGGAGCTTGGTGGTGGCGTGCACCGACGCGCCGCCGCCTCCGCTGGTCGCGCCGCCGGAGCCGAGTCCGCAGACGGCTCCGTCGACGCAGCCGATGCCGACCGAGGTCGTCGTCGGCGTCGACTCGCTGGAGGGCGGGTTCAACCCGCACACGCTCGCGGACCTGTCGCCGACGAGCTCGGCGCTGTCCAGCCTGATGCTGCCCTCGGTGTTCCGGCCCGGGCCAGACGGGGCGAACGCGCTGGACACGACGCTGATGGAGTCGGCGGAGGTCGTGCCGGAGGCGGAGCGGTTCACGGTGCGCTACCGGATCCGCAAGGAGGCGGCCTGGTCGGACGGCGCGCCGATCGCCGCCGAGGACTTCGTCTACCTGTGGGAGCAGCTGCGCTCCCAGCCCGGCGTGTCGGATCCCGCCGGGTACCAGCTGATCGACGACGTGCAGTCGCGCAACGGCGGCAAGGCCGTCGAGGTCACCTTCGAACGGCCCTACCCGGGCTGGCAGAGCCTGTTCGCGAACCTGCTGCCCGCGCACCTGCTGCGGGACGCGCCGCGCGGGTGGACGACGGCGCTGGACAACGGCTACCCGGCCTCGGGCGGGCCGTTCGCGATCCGCCAGGTCGACCTGCAGCGCGGGGAGATCATCCTGGAGCGCAACGACCGGTTCTGGGGCAAGCCCGCGGTGTCCGACCGGATCGTGCTGCGGGCCAGCGACCAGGCCGGTCAGGTCGCCGCGCTCCGCAGCGGGGACCTGCACATGGCGGTGTTCGGCGCGGACCGGAACACCATGGGCGCGCTGCGCGACCTGGGGTCGTCGGTCCAGGTCAGCACCGTTCCCCGCCCGGCGACGATGCAGGTGCTGCTGCGGCCGACCAGCGCGCAGCTCGCCGACGCCCGGGTGCGGAACGCCGTCGTGGCCGGTCTGGACCGCGAGGCGCTGATCGACGTCGGCAGCGGTGGCGGGCCGGGGGACCAGCTGCACGCGCACGCCCAGGTGCTCGCGCCCTCGGAACGCGGGTACACCCCGACCGAGCCGCCCGGCACCGACGGACCCGATCCGGCGCGCGTGCAGCGGCTGCTCACCGAAGCCGGGTACGAGCACCGCGCCGGGGCGTGGACCAAGGACGGCCGCACGCTGAACCTGGTGATCGCGGCCCCGTTCGAGCACGAGCAGTACATCCGGATCGCCGAGGACGCGGCGGCGCAGCTGCGGGCCCAGGACATCCAGGCCACCGTGGTCACCCCCACCGGCGACCAGCTCTTCGGCGAGATGCTGCCGGCGAATCCGCTGTCGGAGGAACCCGGTGCGGCGAGCTCGGTGGACATGGCGATCGCGCCGCGCCCGGCCGACGGAGATCCGGCGGCGATGATGGCCACCTCCTACGGCTGCCCGGGCGTCGACTCGGACGACCAGCCGTTCCCGTTCACCGCCACGGGGTTCTGCGACCAGCTGCTGCAGCCGACGATCGACGCCGCGCTCAGCGGGGCGCTCCCGTTCCCGGAAGCCTCGGCGAAGGTCGAATCGGTGCTGTGGTCGCAGGCCGTGGCGCTGCCGCTGTACCAGCAGGCGCAGGTGCTGGCGTTCGGCCGGGACGTGACCGGGGTGCAGCGCGGGAACGGCCTGTCGGGCCCGTTCTCCACCGCGGCCGATTGGAAGGGCACCCCCAGCGACAACGACGGGTACTGACCTCCGGCCGGGCCGGGACAGCGAGGAGAGAGCGTGGATTCGGGGCCGTTGCAGCAGATCAGCACGTTCCACATGCGCCAGCGCATGACGTTGATGGTCAACCGGTACGAGATCCGGGCCGACGACGGCCACGGCGGCGAAGGCGAGCTCGTCGCGTTCGCGCAGCAGAAGCGGGTCGCGCTCAAGGAGCAGGTCACGCTCTACGCGGACACCGACAAGACCCGGCCGGTGGCGGGTTTCCGGGCGCGGAAGGTGATGGACCTGGCCTCCGGCTACGACGTCACCGACGCGGCGGGCGCGCCGATCGGCTCGTTCCGCAAGGACTTCCGCAAGTCGCTGACCCGGTCCACCTGGCACGTGGAGCAGCCCGGCCACCCCGGCTGCGTCGGGCACGAGCGCAGCAAGGCGATCGCGCTGCTGCGCCGCGGGTGGGAGTTCATCCCGTTCATCGAGAACATCCCGTTCTTCTTCCCCTACCACTTCGACTTCACCGTGGACGGGGAGGTCGTGCTGTCCGTGGAGAAGAAGTTCGCGCTGCGGGACCGCTACGTGATCACGGTCCGGGACGACCGGCTGGACCGGCGGGTGGTGTTCGCGCAGGCGGTCGCGCTGGACGCGCTGCAGGGCCGCTGAGCTGATCGTCCGGGGGATCCGGTCCACCGGCTCGGGTGAAAGTTGATCGACGCTGGTTGACAGGGCGCGTCGCCGGCTGCTCGACCACCGCGCGGAGGGGCGCGCCGCGCCGATTACGCTGTGCAGGTGACGCTGACGGCTCCTCCCCGGTTGTTGCTGGTGCACGCGCATCCGGATGACGAGACCCTCTGGACCGGCGGGACGATCGCCCGCTACGCGGCGCGCGGTGTCCAGGTGACGGTGGTGACCTGCACCCTCGGTGAAGAGGGCGAGGTCATCCCGGAGAGCCTGCGGGGACTGGCCGCCGACCAGGCCGACCAGCTCGGCGGCTACCGGGTGGGCGAACTGCGCTCCGCCTGCGCGGCGCTGCGGGTGGCCGACCACCGCTTCCTCGGCGGCATCGGCCGGTGGCGAGATTCCGGGATGCTGTGGGAGGAACCCGGCCGCGCCGGGGCGCTGCCCTCGGCGCACCCGCGGGCGTTCGCCGTCGGCGACCTGGCCGAGCAGACCGATGCGCTCGCCGAAGTCCTGCACGAGGTGCGGCCCCAGGTCGTGGTGACGTACGCGGCTGACGGCGGCTACGGCCATCCCGACCACGTGCGCGCGCACGAGGTGACGATGGCCGCGGCCGAACGCGTCCCGGACGTGCTGCGGGTGTTCCACGCGGTGCCGTCCCGGGACCGGATCCGCGCCGGGCTGGTCGAGCTGGCCACCGCCGAAGCACTGCCGTTCGAGCTCCCCGACCCGGCGGACCTGGCGAGCGTGCCCGACGAATCGATCACCACGGTGATCGACGTCGCGGACCACCTCCCGGCCAAGATCCGCGCCCTGCGCGCCCACGGCACCCAGGTCCGGGTGTGGGTGGACGAGTGGAACAACGAGGACGGCCCCGGCGCCTACGCGCTGTCGAACGGAGTGGCGCACCCGCTGACCGGGACCGAGCACTACGTGCTGGCCACCGGTGATCCGGCGGGCGGCGAGCAGGACCTGTTCGGCGGGCTCGGGGTGAGCGGGACCGAACCGGTGGAGCCGAGGTGAGCGGCCTCGACCGGCTGGTGTTCGGCTTCCTGCTGCTCGACGCGGTGGTGCTGGCGCTGGTGGAGGTGCTGTACCTGCCGCTGTGGATCGGGAGCACGCCGTTCCCGATCACCACTGCGGTGGCGGCGGTGACGACGCCGATGCTGGTCTCGGCGGCGGGCCGGCTCGCGCCGAGCAGGCGGGTGGCGGCGGCCCCGCTGGTGGTGTGGTTCGCCACCATCTTCGTGTTCGGCCTCTTCGGCCCCGGCGGCGACGTCATGCTGATGGGCAACGACTGGCGCACGTTGTTGCTGATCGGAGCGGGGACGCTGCCGTCGGCGATGATGCTCGGGATCGTCCTGGGCAGGTCCGCCGGCAGGTGAGGGGGCGGCCGTGGCCGAGGTGCTGACCGACGAGCGGGTCGCGGTGGTGCTGCGCCCGTTCGTGCGCGCGACGACGCCGCTGCTGGAGGTGCTCCGGGAGTCCGATCCGCTGCGGCTGCGCGGCCGGTTCGCCGACGCCGCGGCGGGAGCCGAGGCCGCGGATGTCGTGAACGCAGGCACCGAGAACGCGGGCGTCGGGAACGCGGGCGTCGGGAACGCGGGCGTCGGAAGCGCGGGAGCCGAGAGCGCGGATGCCGAGAACGAGACCTCTTCCACCGCCCCGCGGGCCCCGGCACCGGACGAGTCGCCGGAGAGCGGGCCCGCCGCGGCCGAGCCGTCCCGCACCCCGGACGACTCCGCGGCGGACGCGCCCGGGGTGCTGCACAAGCTGCTGCGCCAGCTGGACGGCATGCGCCTGCCGGGCAGCTCCACCTGGGACGCGATGAGCGTCGACGAGCGCTGCGACTGGTGGGCGCAGCGGGTGGGCAGGCTGGTCGCGGTCGTGGCGGGCCTGCCGCGGTTCGGCGGCGCGCTCACCTCGCGGCTGCCGATCCGCAACGCGCTCGGGATGGCCGGGCAGGGCCTGGTGCTCTCGGCGATCGCCGCCGAGCACGGCGTGGCGGACCGGGCGACCCGGGTGCGGCTGATCGCGAAGGTGCTGCTGGACCGCGATCTGCCCCCGGAGGTCGCGTCCGGGGAGCGGGGCGGTGCGCAGGCCGAGGAGGACGCGATGACGGCCGAGCTGACCGAGGAGCTCGACGAGGCCCGCCGCACCGGCGGCACCCGGGTGCGGGCGGTGGTGCGCACGGTGTGGCGAATGGCACGTGCCCTCTGGGAGATCGACTCCGAACTGGACAAGCGGCCGCAGGGCCGCTTCTACCACGAGTGGATCGGCAACGTGCCCGTCGTCGGCGTCGTGGGTGGTTACCTGGGCGAACGGTCCGCGCTGCGCCGCATCGCGAAGCAGGGTGCGAAGTGGTTGCGGGCGGATGCCCACGGGGCGGGACACTAGCGATCCGAGGAGTTCATGGCGTTTACCGCCCTCGGCGCCCCGAAGTATGGTCGAAATGCTGCCCGCGCGACGGGACCACCTTGGCTCGCGGCGGTGGGCCCGGGGGATACTGGCATCGGCCGGGTAGCGGAAGCCTGGTCCGGATCGAAACTAGCAGGAGAGCAACCGTGACCTACGTGATCGCCGAGCCCTGCGTCGACGTGCTCGACAAGGCATGCATCGAGGAATGCCCTGTCGACTGCATCTACGAGGGCGGGCGGATGCTCTACATCCACCCCGATGAGTGCGTCGACTGCGGTGCTTGCGAACCGGTCTGCCCGGTGGAGGCCATCTACTACGAGGACGACGTCCCGGACGAGTGGGGCGCCTACACGAAGGCGAACGTGGACTTCTTCGACGAGCTCGGTTCGCCCGGCGGCGCGGCCAAGGTCGGCAAGGTCGACAAGGACGTCGAGCCCGTGACCAGCCTGCCGCCGCAGGGAGAATGAGTTCCGGGACGCGCGAGCCGCGCGGTCCGCGGCTGCCGGATTTCCCGTGGGATTCCCTGGCCGCCCAGACCGCGACGGCCCGCTCGCACCCGGACGGGCTGGTGGACCTGTCGGTCGGGACCCCGGTCGACCCGGTGCCGGAGCCGCTGCGCGCGGCGCTGGCCTCGGTCGCCGAGGTGCCCGGCTACCCGGCGACGCACGGCACGCCGGAACTGCGCGCCGCAGCCGTCGAGGCGCTGGCCCGCAGGCACGGGGTGACCGTCGACCCGGCGGCGGTGCTGCCGACGATCGGCTCCAAGGAGCTGGTCGCCTGGTTGCCGACGCTGCTGGGCGTGCGGGCCGGTGACGTGGTGGCGATCCCGGAGCTGGCGTACCCGACCTACGAGGTCGGTGCGAAGATCGCCGGCGCCGAGGTGGTGCGGCTCGCGCCGGGGGAGGCCCCGCCCGCGGGGACAGCGCTGGTGTGGCTGAACTCGCCGTCCAACCCGACGGGCCGGGTGCTGGACGCGGCCGCGCTGGCCGAGTCGGTGCGCGCGGCGCGCGAGGCAGGGGCCGTGGTGGCCTCCGACGAGTGCTACCTGGCGCTGGGGTGGGAAGCCGAGCCGGTGTCGGTGCTGCACCCGTCGGTGACCGGCGAGGACCCCACCGGGGTCCTGGCGGTGCACTCGCTGTCGAAGTCCTCGAATCTGGCCGGCTACCGCGCCGGGTTCATCACGGGTGACCCGGACCTGGTGGCGCGGCTGCTGGAGCTGCGCAAGCACGCGGGCATGATCATGCCGCGGCCGGTGCAGCAGGCGATGACGGCGGCGCTGCTCGACGACGAGCACGTCGAGGCGCAGCGCGAGCTGTACGCGGCCCGCCGCGCGGTGCTGCGTCCCGCGCTGGAGGCCGCCGGGTTCACCATCGAGCACTCGCGCGCGGGCCTGTACCTGTGGGCGACGTGCGGGGACGACGCCTGGGAGACGGTGGGCCTGCTGGCGCAGCGCGGCATCCTCGTCGCGCCCGGCACGTTCTACGGTCCCGGCGGGCAGCGGCACGTCCGGATCGCGCTGACCGCACCGGACGAGCGGATCGAGGCGGCCGCGGCGCGGCTGGGCTGAGCGGCGGGCGGCCGCCGGTCGAGCGCGCCGCCCGCTCACACCTTCGCGGCACTGCTGCGCAGCTCGCGCCAGCGCTCCCACCACTGCTCCCGGTGGTCGACCCGGCGGGCGTGCTCCCGTTCGACGAGGCGACCGGACACGAACGCGAGCCGGACGTCCGGCCCGAGGTCCGCGAGCAGTCGCCGCACCTGTTCTTCGGCGTTGCGAGCGTCGTGGAGTTCGCCGAGCACGTCCTGGAACCGCTTCGCGGCGGCGAGCAGCTGCCGCATCGGCTTGCCGGACACCGGCTCGGCGAGTTCCGCGGTCCACCGCAGCCGCTTGCCGAGGAGGCGGAGCTCGTGCAGCTCCTCGTCGGTCGCGCCGGGGCCCACCTCGTCGACCGCGCGGCGCAGCCGGCGGTACTGCTCGGCGACGAGGGCGCGGAGCTCGCGCATCCCGCTCTGCTCCACGGCGGAGGCGGGCAGCGGTTCGCGCACGGCCGAGGTGAGCGCGTCGACCAGCGCCCGGTAGCGCTGCCCGGCCAGCACGGCCAGCAGCGCCTCCCGCGCGGCGCGGTGCTCGCGGCTCGCGGCGTCGAACAGCCTGCCCGCCGATTCCCGTTGCGCCGCGTCGAAATCGGCGGCGTCCCGGTGCAGCCGCGCCAGCAGCACGTCCAGGTCGCGGACCACGCCGAGCTCGCGGCCGAGCCAGCCGAGCTCCGCGCGCAGCGGTTCCGACCAGCGCTGGTCCAGGAAGGGGGCGGCGGAGCGCAGGACCACTCGCATCCGGCGCACCGAGATCCGCATCCGGTGCACCGGTTCGGCGGTCTTCTCGCGTCCGGCCCCTGCTTCGCCGTCCAGCAGGGCGCGGGTGCTGAGGTCCAGCGCGGCGCGGACGTGCTCGGCGATCGGGTCCGCCCGGCCCGCCACCAGCGGTTCGGGTGGCAGGCCGGGCGTACCTGCGGGGCGGTCCATACCACCAGTGTCGCCGATCCGGGCCCGGTGAACCCCCGCCCTTCGGCGGTCGGATCGGCGTAGTGGTCAGTCGTTCGCGTGCAGCGCCGCGTTCAGCTCGACCTTGCCGCCGGTGCGCGGGCGGACCTCCACCGCGCCGGTGGCGGAGTTGCGCAGGAACAGCAGGCCGTCGGATCCGGACAGCTCGCGCGCCTTCGTGAGGGTGCCGTCCGGCAGCGAGACCTTGGTGCCCGCGGTGACGTACAGCCCGGCCTCCACGACGCAGTCGTCGCCGAGGGTGATGCCGACGCCGCCGTTGGCGCCGATCAGGCAGCGCTCACCGATGGAGATGACCTCCTTGCCACCGCCGGAGAGGGTGCCCATCACGGACGCCCCACCGCCGACGTCGGAGCCGTCCCCGACGACGACGCCCGCCGAGATCCGGCCCTCGACCATCGACGCGCCGAGCGTGCCCGCGTTGAAGTTCACGAAGCCCTCGTGCATGACGGTGCTGCCGCTGGCCAGGTGCGCGCCCAGCCGCACCCGGTCCGCGTCGCCGATGCGCACGCCGGACGGCGTCACGTAGTCGACCATCCGGGGGAACTTGTCGACGCTGTGGACGGTGACCGGGCCGCGGGACCGCAGCCGCAGCCGGGTCGCCTCGAAGCCCTCGACCGGGCAGGGGCCGTGGTTGGTCCACACGACGTTGGACAGCAGCCCGAACATGCCGTCCAGGTTCTGCCCGTGCGGGCGGACCAGGCGGTGCGAGAGCAGGTGCAGGCGCAGGTAGATGTCGTGGGTGTCGGCGGGCTCGTCGGAGAGCCTGCCGATCTCGGTGCGCACGGCGACGACCTCCACGCCGCGGGCGTCGTCGCGGCCGAGCAGTGCGGCCCCGGCCTCGCCCAGGGACCGCACCGCTTCCTCGCCGGTCAGCCGGGTGGTGCGGGATTCGCCGGGCTCACCGAGCTTGACGGTGGGGAACCAGGTGTCCAGCACGGTGCCGTCGTCGGTGACGGTGGCCAGGCCGATGCCGTGGGCGCCGGTGCTCTGCGGGTCGGGTGTCTGCGCGCTCATGCGAAAAACGGTAATCGGCGCATTCCGGCACCGCCCTGCAGGGGTCGGCTCGGCAGGCGGCACCGGCACTGTTCGTGATCACGCGATTGCCGGGAGCGAGCGCGGATTCCGGCCGCTGGACCGTCCACCGTGGACTCCGCGGGTGCGGCGGCGTCGGGGGGGGGGTCCGCGCACCGCCGCGGGTAGCCTGCCTCGGGTGACCGACCTCCTCGATCTCCGCGCCGATCCCGTCGAGCTGACCGCCGCGCTGGTGGACATCCCCAGCGTCTCCCGGGACGAGCGGCGCCTGGCCGACGCCGTGGAGCACGCGCTGCGCGCCCAGGCACCGCACCTGGAGGTGGTGCGCAACGGCGAGGCCGTGCTGGCCCGCACGAACCTCGGGCGCGCGTCCCGGGTGTTGCTCGCCGGTCACCTGGACACCGTGCCGATCAACGACAACCTGCCGTCCCGGCGCACCGGTTCCGGGGCCGACGAGGTGCTGCACGGTTGCGGGACCGTGGACATGAAGGGTGGGGACGCCGTCCTGCTGCACGTGGCCGCGGCGCTGCCGGAACCGCGCCACGACCTCACCTTCCTGTTCTACGACTGCGAGGAGATCGCGGCCGAGCACAACGGGCTGAACCGGATCGAGCGGGAGCTGCCGGACTGGCTGGACGGCGACCTGGCGATCGTCGGCGAACCGTCCAACGCCAGCATCGAAGCGGGCTGCCAGGGCACGCTGCGGGTGGAGATCCGCACCAGCGGTGCCCGCGCGCACACCGCGCGCGCGTGGATGGGGGAGAACGCGATCCACGGGGCCGAGCCGATCCTGCGCAGGCTGCTGGACTACGTGCCGCGGCAGCCGGTGATCGACGGCCTCCAGTACCACGAAGGCCTGCAGGCGGTGCGGATCGAAGGCGGGGTCGCGGGCAACGTCGTGCCCGACTCGTGCCTGGTCGCGGTCAACCACCGCTTCGCCCCGGACAAGTCGCTGGCGGAGGCCGAAGCCCACGTCCGCGAGGTGTTCGACGGTTTCGACCTCACCGTCGTGGACGGCTCCGGCGGCGCGCTGCCCGGCCTGGGTTCGCCCGCCGCGGCCGAACTCGTGGCGGCCGCGGGCGGGGAACCGGTGGCGAAGCTCGGCTGGACCGATGTGGCCCGGTTCGCCGCGCGGGGGCTGCCCGCGGTGAACTTCGGCCCCGGCTCGCCGACCCTGGCGCACACCCAGCAGGAGAACGTGCCCACCGCCCAGATCCGGAGCTGCGCCGAGGCGCTCACCCGCTTCCTGAGCTGAGGCCGGGGGCGATGCGGGCGTCGCGCACCTGCGGGACGCCCTCGACGTCGGGGACCCCGGCGGGGTCCGGGATCTGGTCGAGCGCGGCCGGATCCGCGGTGGGTCGCCGGGTGGGCCGCTCGTCCGGGTGCTGCTGCCCGGCCTGGGACTGGGCGTGCTCCACGAAGCGCAGCAGCTCCACCGGGAACGGCAGCACCAGCGTCGAGTTCTTCTCCGCCGCCACCTCCACCACGGTCTCCAGCAGGCGCAGCTGCAGCGCCGCCGGGGCGTCGGCCATGACGCCCGCCGCGTCGGAGAGCTTGCGGGACGCCTGGTACTCGCCGTCGGCCGCGATGATCCGGGAGCGTCGCTCCCGTTCCGCCTCGGCCTGCCGGGCGATGGAGCGCTTCATCGACTCCGGCAGCGAGACGTCCTTGATCTCCACCCGGTCGATGTGCACGCCCCAGTGCAGCGCCGGGCTGTCGATCATCACTTCGAGGCCCTGGTTGAGCCGCTCCCGGTTCGACAGCAGGTCGTCCAGGTCGCTCTTGCCGATGATGGAGCGCAGCGACGACTGGGCGACCTGGCCCATCGCGAACAGGTAGTCCTCCACGTTGACCACCGCGCGCGCCGGATCGGTGACGTTGAAGTACACCACCGCGTCCACCCGCACCGTGATGTTGTCCCGGGTGATGCCCTCCTGCGCGGGCACCGGCATGGTGATGATCTGCAGGTTCACCTTCCGCAGCCGGTCCACGCCCGGGATCACGAAGGTGAGGCCGGGTCCGCGCACCGACTCCTGGAGCCTGCCGAAGCGGAACACGACGCCCCGCTCGTACTGCGTGATGATCCGCGCCGCGGAGGCCGTGCAGATCACTCCGATGACCAGGACGATGACGAGCAGTTCGATGAGCATGGCCGCCCCCTGACCGCGGCGCCGCCGACGTACCGGGGCACCGCTCGGGTCCCGTCGTACCGCCCACGGTACTCCCGGGAGCCGCTTCGCGGGCAGGTCGGCGCAGGTCAGCACGGCCCTTCGGCCCTATCGGCACCGGACGGCACCACGTGGTCACCGGCGCGGCACCCGGTGTTCTCCGGCGGCTGCATACCCTCGAACCATGACCATCGAGGGTTCACCGAACGGCGCCGAGCGCCCGCAGGAGAAGCGGCGCGGGCCGGTCGTGCTCCGCCGCTCCCGCCTGCACGAACCGACGACGACCGATCAACGCCTGCTCGATTCGCGCGGCCCCACCGACTGGGTGCACACCGACCCGTGGCGGGTCATGCGCATCCAGTCGGAGTTCGTGGAGGGGTTCGGCGCGCTGGCCGAGGTGCCGCGCGCGGTGACCATCTTCGGCTCCGCCCGGACCCCGCGCGAGCACCCCGAGTACGAGATGGGGGTGCGGCTCGGCGCGGCCATGGCCGACATCGGCTGCGCCGTGATCACCGGTGGAGGGCCGGGCACCATGGAGGCGGCGAACCGGGGCGCCTCCGAGGCGGGCGGGCTGTCCGTCGGCCTCGGCATCGAGCTGCCCTTCGAGCAGGGGCTCAACCCGTGGGTGGACCTCGGGGTGAACTTCCGGTACTTCTTCGCCCGGAAGACCATGTTCATCAAGTACGCCCAGGCCTTCGTCTGCCTGCCCGGCGGGTTCGGCACGATGGACGAGCTGTTCGAAGCGCTCACCCTGGTGCAGACCAAGAAGGTGACGAAGTTCCCCGTGGTGCTGTTCGGCCGGTCCTACTGGCAAGGCCTCTACGACTGGGTGCGGGACACGATGCTCGCGTCCGGCAAGGTCGGCGAGAAGGACCTGGCCCTGCTGCACCTGACCGATGATGTGGAGGATGCGGTGCGCATCGTGGAAGAGGCCTACCAGGCCTGGGAGGAGGCGCATTGAGCGCGGAGGAGACCACCGGGAACGCGGTGTGCGTGTACTGCGCCTCCGGGCCGGTGGACCAGCGGTACCTGGCCCTCGCCGCCGAGGTCGGCACCGGCATCGCCAAGCGCGGCTGGACGCTCGTCTCCGGCGGCGGACGCGTCTCCATGATGGGTGAGGTGGCGCGCGCGACCCGCGCGGGCGGCGCCCGCACCGTGGGCGTCATCCCGCGGGCCCTGGTGGACCGGGAGGTCGCCGACGACGACGCCGACGAACTGCTCGTGGTCGACACCATGCGCGAGCGCAAGGGCCTGATGGACGCGCACGCCTCGGCGTTCCTGACGCTGCCCGGCGGCATCGGCACCTGCGAGGAGCTGTTCGAGGTGTGGACGTCCCGGTACATCGGCATGCACGACAAGCCGGTGGTGATCCTCGACCCGGACGACCACTACCGCGGGATGCTGGAGTGGGTGCGCGGGCTCGTCGCCGACGGTTTCGCCTCGCAGCGCTCGCTGGACTCGCTGGTCGTCGTCACCGACGTCGAGTCCGCCCTGGACGCCTGCGCGGTGCCGGCCCGCTGACCCGGCCGCCGCCGGTCCGAGCCGGGCCGCGCGGTGGACGTGCCAGGATCGGGAGCATGACGCCTCAGCCCGCGCTGCGCTTCGGGGACAAGGACGTGGCGGCGGACCGGCCGCTGGTCATGGCCATCGTCAACCGCACCCGCGACTCGTTCTTCGACCGCGGCGCCACGTTCGCCGCCGACGCCGCGCTGGCGGCCGTGGACGCCGCCGTCGCCGACGGCGCCGACATCGTCGACATCGGCGGGGTCCGCGCCGGTGCGCAGGGCGAACGGGTGGGTGCCGACGAGGAGTCCCGCCGGGTGGTGCCGTTCGTGGCCGCGGTCCGCGAGCGGCACCCCCGCCTGGTGATCAGCGTCGACACCTGGCGCGGCACCGTCGCCCGCCGGGTGTGCGAGGCGGGCGCCGACCTGCTCAACGACACCTGGGCCGGCGCCGACCCGGAGGTGGCGCGAGTCGCCGCCGAGTTCGGCGTGGGCGTCGTGTGCTCGCACACCGGCGGTCTGCCGCCGCGCACCGACCCGTACCGGGTGCGCTACTCGGACGTGGTCGCGCAGGTCGTCGCCGAGCTGGTGGAACGCGCCGAATCCGCGGTGGCGCTCGGCGTGCCGCGCGGCGGCGTGCTGATCGATCCGACCCACGACTTCGGCAAGAACACCTGGCACGGGCTGGAACTGGTGCGGCGCGTCTCCGAGCTCGTGGACACCGGGTGGCCGGTGCTGATGGCGCTGTCGAACAAGGACTTCATCGGCGAGACCCTCGACGCGGAGGTGTCCGAGCGGCTGGAGGGGACCCTCGCCGCCACCGCGATCGCCGCGTGGGGCGGCGCCCGGGTGTTCCGCGCGCACCACGTCGCCGCGACCCGGCGGGTGGTGGACATGGTCGCCGCCATCGCGGGCACCCGGCCGCCGCACCAGGTCCTGCGCGCCCTCGCCTGAGCCCGCCTCCGCGCGCTCGCCCCGGTCGACGGGGCGCGGGCCGGGAGGCGCCGCATCCGCCGCGCGCGTTCGACGGCGGGCGGTTCAACGGTTCAGAAGGCGTCGTCGATCATGCGCCCGGTGGCGGCGACGGGGAGCGCGGCATCGAGCTCGGTGAGCAGCGGGGCGAGCCGCAGCCAGCGGGAACGCACCCGCGGTGGGCTCGGGTACGGGCGGTTGATCTCCTGGGCGAGCTCGTCGATCCGCCACTGCGCCTCGTCCAGCTCCAGGCCGGTCGCGGGCAGGTTGTGCACCGCCTCCACCAGCGCGGCGATGCGAACTCGCAGGTCATCGAGGCTCGACCGGACCGACAGCGCGCTCGGTGCCGGTGCGGCGTCGGGCTGGCGGCGGGGAACGGGCAGGACGACCTCCCGATCGTCGATCGAACCGGTGGCTTGTCGTTCGCTGTCGTCGCGCACGCCGACCTCCTGGCCTCCTCGTCGGCACGCGCCCGGCTCAAGGGCGCGTCTGGTGATCCGCAGTGTGCTGCCGCCGGGCGGCGGCGATGAGGGCCTCATGAATCGATCCACTCGTTCGGTCGAGCAATGCCCCACGAACGGGGCGATGGTGCCGCGGGCCCGGTCACGAACCGCGATCTACCTGCCCGCCGCTCGGCCGAACCGGGGCGACTCCGTTCGCCGCGAACTCCGGCCACCCGGGTGAGTGATCGAACTCACCCGCGGGGGAATCGGGAAAGGACCAAGGTCCCCTTGTATCGGGACGGTGACAGTGGTGGCGAATGACCGTAGAGTCGCTACCTGTGAAGGCTGATGCGCTCCGCGGCCACCTCGACGCTCTGCTGCTGGCCACCCTCGACGGCAGACAGCTGCACGGGTACGCGATCATCGAGGCGTTGCAGCAGCGCAGCGGCGGCGCGCTGGACCTCCCCACGGGCACCGTGTACCCGGCGCTGCGCCGGTTGGAGCGCGCGGGCTACGTCACCAGCGCCTGGAGCACCGTCGGCGGCAGGCAGCGCCGCACCTACCGGCTCACCTCCTCCGGCGTGGAGGCGCTGCACGCGGAACGCCGGGCTTGGCGCGAGTTCACCTGCGCCATCGAAGGCGTCCTCGAAGGCAAGGCCGTTCCCGCCCAGGCGCCCGCCAAGGCCTGATCGCCCGTCGACGCGGGACGGCCGGCCGCCGGGGCACGAGCAGCGCCACGCGAGCCGTGCCGAGGTCTGCTGCCGCCCGGCGGGGCGGGCGTGCCACGATCGGAGCGTGGCTAGTGCGCTGATCTACCTGTTCGTCGTGCTCGTGGTCGCCGCGGTGATCTACCTGCTCGCTGCCCTGGTCTTCGGCCGGGGGGAGCAGCTGGAGGCGCTACCGCCCGGAGCGACGCCGACCAGACTGCCCGCCGTCGACGTCGAAGGCGCCGACGTGCGCTCGCTGCGGTTTCAACAGGTGCTGCGCGGGTACAAGGCTGCCGAGGTGGACTGGGCGCTGGAGCGGCTGGCCAACGAGATCGACGACCTGCGCGGCCAGGTCGCCGTCCTGCAGCGGCAGCTCGACATCGCGGGGGATCAGCTGCAGCGCGCCCGGTCGGTCGACCGGGAGGAGTGAGTCGGGTGGGCAACGCGCAGCTGCGGCTGGAGGTGCCGGTGCGCGCCGCACCGGAGCAGGTGTGGGCGGCGGCGACCGACTGGTCGCGGCAGGGCGAGTGGATGCTCGGCACCTCGGTGCACGTGGTCAGCGGTGACGGCGGCCTCGGCTCCACGCTGGCCGCGTTCACCGGGCTGCGCGGCGTCGGCTTCCTGGACACCATGGAGATCATCGAGATGCGGCGGCCGCTGTGCTGCCGGGTGCGCCACACCGGTGGCCTCGTGTCCGGCGAGGGCGGTTTCCGGGTGATCGGGCACTGCCAGGCCGACGAGTCGACCTTCGTGTGGTGGGAGGACCTGTCCGCGCCCACCGGCACCGGCGCGCTGTGGCCGGTGGTGCGGCCCGCGGTCAGCTGGGGCCTGCGGCGGTCGCTGGACCGGTTCGCCGAGTTCTGCCCGAGCTACCGGCCGCGCACCGGGTGAACCGGCGCGGGCCGCCCGACCGGCGGACGGCCCGCGGTGCGGCTCAGCGCCCGATGAAGTTCGGCGTCCGCTTCTCCACGAACGCGGCCACCGCCTCGCGGTGGTCGGCGGTGCTGCCCGCCTCGTTCTGCGCGCCCGCCTCCACGTCCAGCGCCTCGTCGAGGCCTTCGGCGGCGGCCGCCCGCATCGTCTCCTTGATCCGCGCGTAGGCGCTGGTGGGGCCGGTCGCCATCCGCGCGGCGAGTTCCATCGCCGCCTCGGTCGCCTGGCCCGCGTCCACCACCCGGTTGACCATGCCGATGCGCAGCGCCTCGTCGGCGGCGACCGGTTCGGCCAGCAGCAGCAGTTCCATCGCCCGTCCGTAGCCGATCAGCCGCGGCAACGTCCAGGACGCGCCCGAATCGGTCGACAGCCCCACGTTCGCGAAGGCCATCAGGAACTTCGCGTCCGCCGCGGCGATCCGCAGGTCGCTGGCGAACGCCAGCGAGGCGCCCGCCCCGGCGGCGCTGCCGTTGACCGCGGAGATGATCGGCTTCGGCATGGTGGCCACCGCTCGGATCAGCGGGTTGTAGTGCTCCTCCACCGTCTTCAGTGGACTGGGGTCGTCCGCCTGCAGCTGCGCGATGTGCTCCTTGAGGTCCTGGCCGGCGCAGAACGAGCGCCCGCTGCCGGTGAGCACCACCGCGCGCACCGCGTCGTCGGCCGCGGCCTCCCGCAGCGCGCCGACCAGCGCGAGCTTCAGCTCGACGTTGAGCGCGTTGAACGACTCCGGCCGGTTGAGCGTGATCAGTCGCACGCCACCGGTGTCGCGGGTCAGCAGTACATCGGACACTTCTCGCCCTTTCGTCGCCTGGGAGGTGCGGGCCGCGCCCGCCCTGACCAGCGCATCCACAGTGGACCGCGCACGGTCGGTGCCGGGTCGATCACGGAGCGCGGTTCCGGGGTGGTCCTGACTGGACGGTCGACCGGAAATGCTGCTGCCGCCGCACGACGCCCGCACGGGTGGCCGTGCGGAGAGCCGAAAAGCCCGGAAAACGCCCGCACGACGGCTGAGTCTGCCACCTGCCACGGGCATTCGACCAGCGCAACAGCGACACGAGTTGATCGGTTCGGTTTCGCGGCTGCGTCCGGATGGGGGAGAATGGAGCCGGACCCGGCTGGTTGTGGGCGATCAGTGGGTGGGAAGAGTTCACGGAGGGAGCACGCTATGGCGGCCATGAAGCCCCGGACCGGTGACGGTCCCCTCGAGGTGACGAAGGAGGGTCGCGGCATCGTAATGCGCGTCCCCCTTGAGGGCGGTGGGCGGCTCGTCGTCGAGATGTCGGTGGAGGAGGCAAAGAACCTGGGCGATGCCCTGGAATCTGCCACCGGCTGAGGCCGCTGCGCAAGCGATCGGCGTGCACCCGATCGTCTCACCGGCTCTGGCATCCGAGTTCGATGCCGGAGCCGGTGTCCGTGGAGTGGCCGAGACGGCCTTGTCTCTTTGAATGCGGGAAGGATCTCAATCCGTGTCCGATTCCTCGGTGTTCGGTTCGTCGCGGTCGCCGGAGCAGGCAGCGCTCCCGGTGATCCCGACGGCACTGGTCGAAGTGGACGTGGTCTCGCGGTGGCGGGACGGCGTGCCGACGGCGGTGCCGGTGTTCGACGGGGCCTCCGGGCCCGACCTGGCCGCCGCGGCCGAACCGTGGGGAGCGGACGTCTCGCTGCTCGAAGCGCTGGGTGTGACCGCGTCCGTGGGCGAGGTGCGCACCGTGCCGCTGCCGGACGGGCGGTTCGGCTGGGTCGTCGGGGCGGGCTCCGGCGAGCCCGGCCACTGGCGCGCGATCGGCGCGTCGATCGCACGGGCGGCGCGCGCCAAGCTCGGCGAAGGGGTCGCGTCGGACGACGATCCCGCCGACCTGGGCGACGCGGCGGACGCGGAGTACGTCCAGGTGCTGCTGCCCGCGGACGCCGACGTCGAGCTCGTCTCGGCGTTGACGCTCGGGCTGTCGCTGGGCGACTACCGGTTCCGGGTGTCGGCGGAACCGGCCGCGCCGCGGATGCGCAAGGCATTGCTGGTGGTTCCCGGCGGGGCGGACGCGGACGCGTTCCGCGTGGCCGTGGCCCAGGCGGAGGAGCTGGCCGCGGCCACCTCGCTGACCCGGGACCTCGCCAACGCCCCCTCGAACGTGAAGAACCCGGCTTGGCTGGCCGGTGCGGGCACCGCGCTCGCCGGTCCGCTGCAGGGCGTCACCGCGACCGTGCGCGACGAGAAGTGGCTGGCGGACAAGGGGTTCGGCGGAGTCCTCGCCGTCGGGGGCGGTTCGGTGAGCCCGCCGCGGCTGCTGGAGCTGGCGTGGCGTCCGGACGGCGTGAAGTCCGGCCCGCACCTGGTGCTGGTCGGCAAGGGCATCACCTTCGACACCGGCGGGCTGTCGCTGAAGCCCGCCGACGGCATGCACCTGATGCGCACCGACATGGCCGGGGGCGGCGCGGTGCTCAGCGCACTGCTGTCCATCGCCCGGCTGCGGCTGCCGGTGCGGGTGACGGCGCTGGTGCCGTCCGCGGAGAACCACGTGTCGGGCAGCAGCTACCGGCCCGGTGACGTGGTGCGGCACTACGGCGGGAAGACCACCGAGGTCGGCAACACCGACGCCGAGGGCCGCATGGTCCTGGCGGACGCGCTGGCGTACGCGGTGGACCGCCTCGAACCGGACTACCTGGTGGACGTGGCCACGCTGACCGGAGCGATGAAGGTCGCGCTCGGGCTGCGCACCGGTGGCCTGTTCAGCACCGACGAGCGGCTCGGGAAGGCGCTGCGGGACGCGGGCGAGCGGGTCGGCGAGTCCTGGTGGCCGATGCCGCTGCTGGAGGACCACGCGGCCGACGTGCGCGGCGAGCTCGCCGACGTGCGGCAGGCGCCGCAGGGGCCCGGCGGGATCACCGCCGCGCTGTTCCTGCGCGAGTTCATCGGCGACGTGCCGTGGGCGCACCTGGACATCGCGGGCCCGGGACGCGCGGACAAGTCCTACGACGAGGTCGTGCCGGGCGCGACCGGCTTCGCGGCCCGCACCCTGGTCGAACTGGCCGCCTCCCTCGCCGCGTGAGGTAGGCGCTGCTCCGACGATCCCGCGGTGGACCTGGTCCCCGCGGGATCGTCGCGCGTCAGGGCCGGGAGGTGGCGTGGTCGCGGAACGCGCGCACCACCGGCGGCGGGGTGCGGCCCGCGGGCCAGGCCATCCCCACCGTGCGGTGCGCGGCCGGGGACAGCGAGATCTCCACGGTGCCCGCCACCTCGCCACCGACGGCCCGGGGCAGCAGCGTGACGCCGAGACCGGCGGCGACCAGGCCGCGGAGCGTGTCGACCTCTTCGGCTTCCCAGCTGGGCCGCAGCGGAACATCGGCCGCCTCGGCGAGTTCGGTGACGATGTGCCGCAGTCCGTAGCCCGGGCCCATCAGCGCGAACTCCTCGGCGGCCAGCTCCGCGAGCCGCACCTCCGCGCGCTCGGCCAGCGGATGGGCGGGCGGCACCACCGCGACCAGCTCGTCGCGCGCCACCGCCACCGACTCCCACTCGGCTCCGGTCGGCAGCGGCGAGACCAGGCACAGGTCGAGCCGGCCGTCCAGCGCGCCCGCCAGCATGTCGTCCCTGGCGCCCTGCACGAGCCGGAACCGCACCCCGGGATGCCCGGCGCGGAACCCGCGGATCAGTTCCGGCACCAGGGCGCTGCCCATGGTGTGCTGGAAGCCGAGCGAGATGCGGCCGCGGTCCGGGTCCAGCTCCTCGACCACCTCGCGGCACCGGTCCGCCAGCTCCGCGTAGGCGTGCTCGGCCGCGGCAGCGAGCTGGGCGCCGGTGCGGGTGAGCCGGACCCCGCGCCCTTCCTTCGTGACGACATCGGTGCCGAGGCGATCGGCGATCCTGGCCAGCGCGCGGCTCACCGTGGGCTGCGGGACGCCGAGCCGCGCCGCCGCGCGTGTGAGATGGCCCTCGGCGGCGACGGTGCGCAGCAGGTTCAGCGTCGGGGCGAGATCGGCGGTGAGCTGGGCGGCGTCCAGCGGCAGCTCGGATTCATGCGACACGGCATGAATCGTGCCCTCCTCACGCATTGGACGCATTAATTAGCCCGGCTTACGGTCGCCCACGTGCTCACCGACGACCTGAACCGGATCCGCCGCATCAGGATCGCGCTGCTCATCGGCGCCCTGGCCCTGTTCGCGCTGCTCTACGCGCCGCAACCGGTGCTGCCCCAGTTCTCCGACGCCTTCGGCCTCGCGCCAGGCACCGTGGCGCTGCTGGTGTCGGCGGGCACCCTCGGCCTGGCGATCGCGGCGATCCCGCTCGGCACCCTGTCCGAGGTGTACGGCAGGCGGCGGATCATGGTCGGCTCGCTGCTGCTCGCCGAAGCGATCGGCGTGCTGCTGCCGTTCATCGGGTCTTTCCCGCTGCTGGTCGGGCTGCGGCTCGTGCAGGGGGCCGCCGTCGCGGGCATCGCCGCCGTCGCCGCCGCCTACCTCGCCGACGAGACGGGAGGACGGGACCTCGGCACCACCATGGGCCTGTACGTCGCGGGCACCACCGTCGGCGGCATGTCCGGCCGGCTGCTCGGCGGGATCGCCGGTGACTACGCGGGGTGGGCCGGTGGCGTCGCGGCCGTCGCCGTCCTCGGCGCGATCTGCACCGCCGGGTTCGTCCTGCTGCTGCCGCAGGAGCGCCACCAGCGGCGCCAGGAACTGCGGTGGAAGCCGCTGCTGGTCGGAGTGCGGGCCGCAGCCACCGATCCGGCGCTGCGGCCGCCGTTCCTCGTCGCCGCGCTCGGCATGGGGGCGTTCGTGGCCGTCTACAACGTGCTCGGGTTCCGGCTGGTCGAGCCGCCGCTGTCGGTGCCGCCCGCGCTCGCCGCGCTCGCGTTCCTGGCCTACGCGGCGGGCACCGTGACCTCGGCGGTCGCCGGCCGGCTGGCCGACCGGTGGGGGAGGCCCCGAGTGCTGCTCGCCGGGCTGGGCACCGCGCTGCTGGGGCTGCTGCTGATGCTGGCCGGGAACCTGGTGGTGATCCTGGTCGGGCTGGTCGTGTTCACCGGCGGGTTCTTCGCGGCGCACTCGGTGGCCAGCGGCTGGGTGGGCCTGCTCGCGTCACCGTCGGCGCGCGGCCAGGCCTCGGCGATGTACCAGCTCGCCTACTACGGCGGCAGCAGCGTCGGCGGAGTCGTCGGCGGCGTCGCCTACGCGGCCTGGGGCTGGAACGGGATGTCGGCCGTGCTCGGCTGCTCGATGCTGCTGGCCGGGATCGCGGTGCTGAGCGGCAGGCGCTCCGAGCGCCGACGGGCGAAGCCGGTGGTGGCTCCGGCTCAGGTCGCGTCGGAGTCGTAGGGCGGCCGCTCGCCCTGTTCCAGCGGGCGCTGCGGCTTCGGGGGCTGCGGCGGCTTCGGTGCGGTGGTGCCGCCGTTCGTCCCGCTCCCGTTCCCGTTGCCGTTCAGCGGCGGGTCGAGCGGGTTCTCCCCGTCGAACAGGTGCTTGGTGACGGCGCTGCGCGGGTTGAAGTCGCGGATGCCGCGCAGGTCCTCCAGCGGCTTGCGCAGCTCGTCGAACTCGGGGCCCAGTTCGGAGCGGAGGTGGTCCCTGGCTCCGGTCGCGTACTGCTTGACCTGGCGGATCGTGCGGCCCAGCCACGCGGCGCCCTCGGGCAGCCGGTCCGGGCCGAGGATGAACAGACCGGCGACGATGAGGACCAGGATCTCACCCCAGCCGATGCTGTCGAACACCTCGGATCACCTTTCACTCCCGTGCTTCGCGCTGCGCGCGCCGCCCAGCCTACCCATCGGGTGGTGCCCGGTGGAAACGCCACTTTTCCCAGAACTGCGCGCGATCAGCGCAGCGCCACGTCCAGCACGAGCTCCCGTCCCTGCCGCACCACCGTCACCGGTACGGTCTCGCCGACGCGGTGCCGGTCCACCGCCACCACCAGCTCGTCCGCGGTGCTGACCTTGCGGTCGCCGACCCGGATGATCACGTCGCCCTCGGCGATGCCCGCCCCCGCGGCGGAACCGCCGTCGCGCACGTTGAGCACCTGGGCGCCGTCGGTGGTGCCGTCGTTCACGGACTTGGCGTTCACGCCGAGGTCGGCGTGCGCGGCCCGCCCGGTGCGGATCAGCTCCTGCGCGATGCGCCGCACGTCGTCGATGGGGATCGCGAAGCCCAGCCCGATCGAACCGCCCTCGCCACCGGAGCCGATGGTGCGGATACCGCTGTTGATCCCGACCACCGCGCCGTTGCCGTCCACCAGCGCGCCACCGGAGTTGCCCGGGTTGATCGCCGCGTCCGTCTGGATCGCGTCCACCACCGCGTTGGTGTCGGTGCCCTCCCCGGCCAGCCGCACCGGCCGGTGCACCGAGCTGACGATGCCGGTGGTGACCGTGCTGGCCAGGCCCAGCGGAGAACCGACGGCGATCACCTGGTCGCCGACCGCGAGATCGCCGGAGCGGCCCAGCTGTGCCACCGTCGGGTTCGCCACCTCCACCTTGATCACGGCGAGGTCGGTCTTCACGTCCCGGCCCACGATCCGCGCGGGCACCCGGCTGCCGTCGCTGAACACCGCCGAGACGGTGGCCCCCGGCGTGTCCGCGGCCATCGACACCACGTGGTTGTTCGTGACGATGTAGCCGTCGCCGTCGATGACCACCCCGGAACCGCTGCCGCCCTGCGCGCCGACGTGCACCTCCACCGAGACCACGGCGGGCACGATGCGGCGGGCCACGGCGGACACCCCGCCGCTGGGCCGGTCCACGCCCGGCTCCACCTCGGCGAGCGTCACGTCCGGGTTGGTCAGCGGATTGCCCTCCTCAGCGGTGATCCGGCCGACGAAACCGCCGACCCCGGCCAGCAGCACGGCGACCCCGGCGAGCGCGGCCAGCGAGCGCGGCCGGACCCGGCGGCCGAACAGCACCTCGCGGGCGCTCAGCAGCGGACCGGGCCCGGGCTCGGGCGCCGCTTCCGGAGTGGCTTCGGGGACCGCGGGCGGGCCGATCACGGAGCTCGCCGACGGGTTGCGCCACGGGTCCTGGTCGCCGCGGTCGCTCCAGAACGAGGCGGGTTCGTCGGCCGGGTGAGCGGGCGGGGTCTCCCCGGGTTCGCGCTGCAGCGATTCGGCGGAACCCTGCGGACGGCCGAACGCCTTGACCAGCGCGTCCGGCGGGGGCGGGGCCTGCTCGACGCCGGGTGCGCGCTCGTCCGACCCGGGCTGGAAGCTGCCGGAGACGCCGACGGGCCTGCCGAAGACGGCGGCCTGGGCGGGATCGACCTCGGGGTGCCGCGGCGGCGCGTCCTGGGCCGGGCGGGAGACGTCCGCCGCGGGAACTCCGCGGGCGGGGGCGGTCGAACCCGGTCGCCACGGGTGCACCGCGTCGCCGTCGGGTGCGGATGGGACCTCGTGGCGCTGGTCGTCCTGCGGCCGAGCCTGATCGGGTCGCACCGGGTCGGATCCCTGCGCGGGTTTCCTCGGCTGCTCGCTCATCGCTCCCCGGGCCTGCGAAGTCGTCGACACATCGGCATGCGAGTGGATCACACGAGGGCGACCGCCCGCGCACCGGTACGTCCCCATCCTGCCCAGTGCCAGGTGAAGTCCGCGTAGGAGCGGGGCGACGGCCCGGTGATCAGGGCTGCGCGGAAGCGGAGAGCAGCGGCGCGCCGGATGGCGTCACCGGGGCGTCGGCGCCCGGCGTCGCATCGGACGGCGGCGCCGGCGTCGTGGTCGAGGCGGGCGCCTCGGAGGGCGGAGTTCCGCCTCGCTCGTCGAAGCGCGCCGAAGCGGGGATCAGCGCCGAGTCGTAGGCCTCGCCGGGCAGCGGCAGCGGCGGGCCCGCGTCGGTCGGTGGGAGCTGGTCGTCCGGAATGCTCACCAGCGCCAGCGCGCCGAGCACCAGCCCGGAGAACACGACCCCCGCACCCGCTCGCCTGCCGCGACCACCGCGCGG
Organism: Saccharopolyspora sp. 7B; assembly: GCF_020177435.1. Classification (NCBI taxonomy): domain Bacteria; kingdom Bacillati; phylum Actinomycetota; class Actinomycetes; order Pseudonocardiales; family Pseudonocardiaceae; genus Saccharopolyspora; species Saccharopolyspora sp. 7B. The sequence continues at coordinate 50,521 of NZ_JAIUKC010000035.1, forward strand.
TTCATCATCGGGCCGGGTCGAGCCGAGCGGTGCGCTGGACCCCATCGGCTGCCTGCCACCGCCGAGGGGAGTGCTGGAACCGAGCGCCGCGCCGGAACCGAACCGGCCGGGGCGCGCGCCCGGGTTGACCGCGACGAGCTGCCCCTCCTCGGTCAGCGCGAGCCCGTCGGGCTGCGCGGGGAGTTCGGCGCTCGACGGTATCGACTGCAGGGCTTGCAGCAGTCCGGCGGACATCGACGGGCACGACGCGGAGCGCACCGCCGCCCGGGCCTGCCGTTGGGCGGTGGCCTCGGCCGCGCAGGCCGGGCACCTGGCGAGGTGGGCGGCCGCGCGGTCGTGGGCGCCGGCGGTCAGCTCTCCGTCCACGAATGCCACGAGCGCGTCCAGTGCGAGGTGCTGTTCGGACAGCCCCCACCCCCGCCGAACCGTCATGCCGAGTCCTCCCGAGCCTGCTCCCGCCTAGCTTCCAACGTGGCCTTCAACATCTGCCTGCCGCGGTGGATCCTGCTGCGCACAGTACCGAGCTTCACCCCGAGGGTGGTCCCGATCTCCTCGTACGACAGCCCTTCCACGTCGCACAGCACCACGGCCGCGCGGAACTCCGGCGGCACCTCGTCCAGCGCGGCCTGCAGGTCCGGGTCCAGGTGCGTGTCGTAGAACACCTGCTCGGGGCTGGGGCCGGTGCTGGGCAGCCGGTCGGTGTCCTCGGGCAGGCCCTCCATGCGCAGCCGGGAGCGGCGCCGGGCCATGTCCAGGAAGAGGTTCGTGGTGATCCGGTGCAGCCAGCCCTCGAACGTGCCGGGCTTGTAGGACGCCAAGGAGCGGAAGACGCGGATGAACGTCTCCTGCGTGAGGTCCTCCGCGTCGTGCTGGTTGCCGGTGAGCCGGTACGCCAGCCGGTACACCCGGTCTGCGTGCTCCCGGACCACCTCGTCCCAGGACGGCGGCGTCCACGCCGCCTCCGCGACGGGTGCGGTGGCGACGGCGTGCTGGTCGGCTCGAACGGCCGGACTCATCGACTGTGTTGGCATCGGACGAGAAGCCACCTCCTGCGGCGTGTGCATCCGGGGAACGAACGCGGCCGCCGGTTTGTTCCCCGGCGGAGGCCGGGCGTGGCCGGTGGGACGCGCGTTCCGCGTGCTGCCCTCGTTGCTGGGAGCGGCGGTCCGCTCCCGGTCGATACCCACTCTCGCGCGCGCTCGTGAGGGACGGATGAAAAGGCCCTGAGAGCAGCCTGAGAACCTGACGTTCACCTGATCGGCGCAAGATCCGACGTGATGCCGGAAACAGCCGTCTAACGATGTGCCGAACGGGGGCAACCGAACCGGCCGCTGAAGATAATCTTGCGCCTCGTGATACCCGAGACGTCGATCGGCACCGGTCCCCTGGACCGGCCGGGCAGCATGCTCGGCGACGCCCGCGGATCCATCGGGCACGCGGCCGACCCAGCGGAAGAGTCCATCGACGGGTCCGCGGGCGCCGCGCTGCGCTTCCTGGCGACCGTGCTGCGCGCGAAGTCCGTCGTCGAGGTGGGCTCCGGCACGGGCGCCTCGGCGAGCTGGCTGCTCCGCGGCATGGTGCCCGAAGGCGTGCTGACCTCGATCGACATCGACGCCGCCGCGCAGCACATCGCGCGCGAGGCGCTGGCGGCCGAAGGCGTCCCCCGGTCCCGCACCCGGTTCATCGCCGGGCTGGCCGAGCGGGTGCTGCCGAAGCTCACCGAGGGCGCCTACGACCTGGTGTTCGTCGACGCGATGCCGACCAAGTACCCGGCGTTCCTCGAACTCGGCGCACCGCTGCTGCGTCCGGGCGGGGCCATCGTGTTCGCCGGGCCGGTCGACGCCGCGCAGCGGCAGGAGCCGCGCGCCCAGGCGCTGCGCGAGCTGACCAGGGCGGTGCGCGCGGACGAGTCGCTGGTGCCGGTGGCGCTGCCCGTCGGCGACGGCCTGCTGGCCATCGCCCGCACCGAGCAGTCGTGACCGCCGAGCAGCGGTGACCGCGCGAGCGCAGCGACCGCGGTGAGCCCGCGCGGCGGCGACCTCTCCTGAACGCTCGCGGATCGATCAGGCCGGGGAGACCGACAGGAGTTGACCGGCGAGGCCGCGGGCGCGGGTGGACAGGCGCTTGGCGACGTCGGTGAGCACCTGCGCGGCGGGCGACTCGGGGGCCTCGACGACCAGCGGAGTGCCGCTGTCGCCCGCTTCGCGCAGCCGGGTGTCCAGCGGCACCTGGCCCAGCAGCGGGACCTCCGAGCCGACGGCGCGGCTCAGCGAGTCGGCCACGATCTGGCCGCCGCCGCTGCCGAAGACCTCCATGCGCTGCCCGTCGGGCAGTTCCATCCAGGACATGTTCTCCACGACGCCGGCGAGCCGCTGCCGGGTCTGCATGGCGATGGCGCCCGCGCGCTCGGCGACCTCGGCCGCGGCCTGCTGCGGAGTGGTGACGACGAGGATCTCGGCGTTCGGGATGAGCTGGGCGGTGGACAGCGCGATGTCCCCGGTGCCGGGCGGCAGGTCCAGCAGCAGCACGTCCAGGTCGCCCCAGAAGACGTCGGAGAGGAACTGCTGCAGGGCGCGGTGCAGCATCGGCCCGCGCCACACGACGGGCGTGTTGCCGGGGGTGAACATGCCGATGGAGATGACCTTCACGCCGTGCGCCTGCGGCGGCATGATCATCTTCTCGACCTGGGTGGGCTTGCCGCCCGAGCCGAGCATCCGCGGGACCGAGTGGCCGTAGATGTCGGCGTCGACCACGCCGACCGACAGCCCGCGCTTGGCCATCGCGGCGGCGAGGTTCACCGTGACGCTGGACTTGCCGACGCCGCCCTTGCCGGAGGCCACGCAGTACACGCGGGTCATCGAGCCGGGTTCGGCGAACGGGATGCGGGGTTCGTCGGCGTTGCCGCGCAGCTTCTTGCGCAGCTCGGAGCGCTGCTCGTCGCTCATCACGTCGAGCTCGACGGTCACCGCCCGCACGCCTTCGACGGCACCGACCGCGGTCTCGACCCGCTGCGTGATCGTCTCCCGCATCGGGCAGCCCTGGACGGTCAGGTACACGCCGACGGCGACCGCGCCGTCCTCGACGGCCACGGATTTGACCATGCCGAGATCGGTGATCGGCTTGTGGATCTCCGGATCCTCGACCTGGGTGAGGGCCTGGCGGACGGCCTCTTCGGTGGGAGCGGAGTGCGTGCTGGTCACGGTTGCGGTGACACCGACCCTTCCTGCGGCTGTGCTTGCCCTCGATGCTACGGGCCGACCGTCGATGTTACGGGCCGGTAGCTCCGGGAACACCGGCGAGGTGCGCAGCGCGTGACGGCCCGCCGGGGCGTCCGGATCGCGTCCGCGGGTGCGCTCGGAGGTGGCGGAACAGCCCTGTGCGCTGGTTTATTCCAGGCACCGGCCCCGACGTGCTCACATCTGGGAAATGCGGGGGCGCTTCGCATTCGTGTGACTGCCCTCCGTAGTATCACTCATCGTGACCGAGACGGGTCTTGATCGATTACCCACTCGTGGCGAGCTGCTGGCCTATCGAACCTTCCTGCGCGCGCACGCCCGCGTCACGCGCTGCCTGGAAGGAGATCTGATCGCCGAGCAGCGGCTGACGCTGGCCGCCTACGACGTGCTGCACGCGCTTTACGAAGCGCCCGAGCGCAGGCTGCGCATGACCGAGCTCGCGGACGCCGTGCTGCTGTCCAGGTCCGGCGTGACGAGACTGGTCGACCGCCTGGAGCGGATCGGTCTGGTCAGTCGCGTCCGGGTCGATTCGGACGGCAGGGGGGTGCTCGCGGTGATCACCGAGGCCGGCGAAGGCCGGTTGCGCACCGCATCCAGAACGCACCTCGGTGGAGTGACCCAGTACTTCCTTTCGGTGACCGAGCCGCGGGAGCTGGAGGAGTTCGCCCGGACCTGCGAGAAGCTCGCCGCCGGCGGCGTTCCGGCCCCGCCGGGGCAGCGCGCCCAGGCCTGATCGCGCGTTCGCCGCCGCGCGATCACGCGTCCTCGCGGCCCTCCGCGCCCTGGCGGCGGCGCCGCGCGCCCGCGCTCTCGGTGCCGGGCAGCTCGTCGCGCAACCGGTCGAGCTCGCCGCGCAGGTAGTCGCGGGTGGCGACCTCGCCGATCGCCAGCCGCAGCGCGGCCAGCTCCCGCGCCAGGTACTCGGTGTCGGCCTTCGTCTGCTCGGCCCGCGCGCGGTCCTCCTCCAGCGACACCCGATCCCGGTCGTCCTGCCGGTTCTGCGCCAGCAGGATCAGCGGCGCCGCGTACGAGGCCTGGGTGGAGAACGCCAGGTTCAGCAGGATGAACGGGTACGGGTCCCAGCGCAGGCCCACCGCGAACAGGTTCATCGCGATCCAGCTGATCACGAACACCGTCATCCAGAACAGGAACTTGCCGGTGCCGAGGAAGCGGGCCACGCGTTCGGAGATCTGGCCGAACAGCTCCGGGTCGAAGTCCACGGTGAACCGGCGCGGCATCCGGGGCTGGTCGAGCCGCCGCCGGGACAGCAGTTCAGGCATCGTCGCTCGCTTTCGGTGCGTCCGGGGAGTTCCGGTCGTCGGGCAGCCCGCTCTCCCGCCAGTTCTCCGGCAGCAGGTGGTCGAGCACGTCGTCCACCGTGACCGCGCCGATCAGGTGCTCCTGGTCGTCGAGCACCGGACCGCACACCAGGTTGTAGGCGGCGAAGTAGCGGGTCACCTCGGCCAGCGTCGCCGTCGGCGGCAGGCTCGCCAGGGTGGTGTCCAGCGCGCCCGCCACCAGCGTCGACGGCGGTTCGCGCAGCAGCCGCTGGATGTGCACGCAGCCCAGGTAGCGGCCGGTGGGCGTCGCCGACGGCGGGCGGCAGACGAAGACCATGCTGGCCAGCGCCACCGGCAGCTCCGCGTTGCGCACCATCGCGAGCGCCTCGGCGATGGTGGCGTCCGGGCCGAGGACCACCGGCTCCGGTGTCATCAGGCCGCCCGCGGTGTCCGCCGAGTAGGCGAGCAGGCGCTTCACCGGGGCGGACTCGGCGGGCTCCATCAGCTCCAGCAGCCGGTTCTTGTCCACTTCGGGCAGTTCGGCGAGCAGGTCGGCGGCGTCGTCGGGGCTCATGGCCTCCAGCACGTCCGCGGCCCGGTCCTCCCCGAGGTGCCCGATCAGGTCCTTCTGGTCGTCCTCGGGCAGTTCCTCCACGACGTCGGCGAGCCGTTCGTCGTCGAGCGCCTCGGCCACCTCGTAGCGGCGCTTCGCGGGGAGTTCGTGCAGCGTGCTGGCCACGTCCACGGCGCGCATCGTGTCCAGCAGGGCCAGCAGCTGCGCCACGCCCTGCGGCCGGTCGGTGAGCTCCGCGGCGGCGAGCCCGGTGATCTGGTCCCACTCCACCACCTGCACCGGACCGCGCCTGCCGAGCCGCCCGGTGCGCTCCCGGACCGCGAGCCTGCTGATCCGCCAGTCGCGGGTGCGGGTCTGCTCCAGCGCCGCGTCCACCAGCACCGCCGAGGCGCCGGTGGCGGCGAGGGTGACCTTCGCGTCCAGCAGCTGCCCGAGCACCAGCACCTCGTTGGGCCGCTGGTGGAACTGGCGGGTGTTGACCGAGCCGGTGGCGAGGGTGACCGCGTTCGGCTCGACGCGCACCACCCGCAGCATCGGCACGAAGATCCGCCGCCGCGCCGCCATCTCCATCACCAGGCCGAGGATCCGCGGCGGCTGCCCGGCGGCGCGCAGCCCGGCGACGACGTCGCGCACCTTGCCGATGGACTCGCCGTCCGGGCCGAACACGGCGAGCCCGGCGACCCGCGCCGCGAAGACCCTGGTTGTGGCTGCCACGCTGATCAGGCTAGTCGCCGGGCCGGTGCCGGGCAGTCGCGGCGACCGGGGTCACAGCCGGTGCGGTGCGGGCCGTGGTAGAGAGCTGGGTGCCCGTGCCCGATGAGGAGGTTCCCCGTGGTCGATCGCCGACGTGCCCGCCGCAGCTGCCTGGCCGTTCCCGGTTCCAGCGCCAAGATGATCGACAAGGCCCGCGGACTGGCGGTGGACTCGTTCTTCCTGGACTTGGAGGACGCCGTTGCCCCGCTGGCGAAGGCGGAGGCCCGCGGCCGGGTCGCGGCCGCGCTGAACGAGGGCGGCTGGGACGGCAAGATCCGTTCGGTGCGGGTCAACGACCTCACCTCGCAGTGGACCTACCGGGACGTGGTGGAGGTCGTGGAGACCGCCGGGGAGAACCTGGACACCATCGTGCTGCCGAAGGTGTCCACGCCGGACCACGTGCGCTGGCTGGACCTGACGCTGACCCAGGTGGAGCGCGCCACCGGCCTGGAGGTCGGCCGGATCGGCGTCGAGGCGCAGATCGAGGACGCGCGCGGACTGGCCGAGGTGGACGCCATCGCATCGGCATCGCCGCGCGTCGAAGCGCTGGTGTTCGGCCCCGCCGACTTCATGGCCTCGATCGGCGTGCGGTCCATGGTGGTCGGCGAGCAGCCGCCCGGCTACGACGTGGGCGACGCCTACCACTACGTGCTGATGCGGATGCTGGTGGCGGCGCGGGCGCACGACGTGCAGGCGATCGACGGACCGTACCTGGCGATCAAGGACGTCGAGGGGTTGCGGCGGGTCGGCGGACGCTCGGCGGCGCTGGGCTTCGACGGCAAGTGGGTGCTGCACCCGGCGCAGGTGGACGCGGTGAACGAGCTGTTCTCGCCGCGCCAGGCGGACTACGACCACGCGGAGAACGTGCTGGACGCCTACGAGTGGCACACCTCGGAGGCGGGCGGCAAGCGCGGCGCGGCGATGCTCGGCGACGAGATGATCGACGAGGCCTCCCGGAAGATGGCGCTGGTCATCGCGGGCAAGGGCCGCGCCGCGGGCATGTCCCGCACCGACCGCTGGACCCCGCCCACCGGGTGATGACCTGCGCCGCACCGCCCGTGTGGGCGATCCCGGGGCCGGTGCGGCGCGGTACGTTCTGATCAACAGTGATCGCCGGAGCCGCCGCTGGACGAACCGGCCCCGGCGTGCGGGTCGACCGAGGGGGCGGCGACGTGGCGGATCAGGAACCGGTGGGCGAACCGGGGGAGCGCGAACCGGACGCGGTGTCGCGGACCGGCGCGGAGAACGACCAGGAGCTCCGGCTGGCGCTGGCGATGCGCGGCGGGGCGAGCCTCGCGGTGTGGATCGGCGGTGCCGTCGCCGAGATCGACCTGCTGCGCTGCGCGACGTCCCGGTCGGACCGGCCGGCCGTGGACCGGGCGGCCGCGGACCGGGCGGGACGGGTCGAACCGCCCCGGGCGGAGCGGACCGATGTGGACGCCGAGCACCCGTGGGCGGCGCTGGCCGGGCTCGCCGGCTACGACTCGGTGTCGGTGGACGTGCTCGCCGGGGCGTCGGCGGGCGGGCTGAACGCGACGCTGCTGGCCGCCTCGATCGTCTACGGCATGCCGTTCGAGGACATGCGCGAGCTGTGGGTGCGGCTCGCCGATCTGGAGGCGATGAGCCGCGCGGTGCCGAAGTTCTGGCACCGCAGGCCCGATTCGCTGCTGGAGGGCGACGACTACTTCCGCGCCGAACTGGCCCGGCTGATCACCGAGCTCACCCCGCATCCGCGGGACGCCCGCAACCTCGGGTCCCGGCTGGACCTGCTGCTCACCGCGACCCTGCTGGACCCGGTGCTGGAGCGGCACTTCGACGGCCGCTCCGGGCCGCTGGTCGAGCAGCGCCGCACCGCCATGTTCCGGTTCCGGCACCGCGGTCGCTCCGGGCAGCCGCTGTCGGACTTCGGCACCGGCCCCGACTTCCCGGCGACCGCGCTGCGGATGGCGCAGGCGGCGCGCGCCACCTCCTCGTTCCCGTTCGCGTTCGAACCGGCGCAGGTGCACGCGAGCATCGGCGGGGCACCGGCCGGACAACCGGACATGCTCGGGGTGTTCTCCGAGACGACCACCGATCCGCGCCCGTACCGGGTGATCGACGGCGGGGTGCTGGACAACATCCCGGTGACCGCGGCCGTGGAGGCGATGGCCGCGGTGCCCACCGAGCGGCCCAGCTCGCGCTGGTTGCTGTACCTCAACCCGGAACCGGAGACGGTCGGCGAGGGCAGGCCGCTGAGCAGGCAGCTGGCGCTACCGGTGGCCTCCACCGCGATGAGCGCCCGCATGTCGCAGGAGTCGCTGCTGGCCGACATCCACGCGCTCGACGAGCACAACGCGGCGGTGCAGCGCACCGAACTGCGCCGCAGGTCCGTGTTCGCGCCGCTGCTGGCCGCCGCCCCCGCCGTCCGCGAAGCGGAGCTGCTGGCCCAGGCCGCGCGGGTCGAAGCGGAGTACGCGGTGGTGCGCGCGGAGCTGGACGCCCAGGCGGTGGTGCGGCTGCTGGTCGAACCCGCGGGCAGCGAGGACGGCAGGCTGCTGCCGCCGGTGGTGGGCGAACCCCTCGAAGGCTGGTCCCCGCAGGTCCGCACCGTGCTGGGGCGTCGGCTGGGCGACGGGCTGGCCGGGCTGGCGGCGGCGGAACCGGGGCGGGTGTTCGACGACGTGCGCGGGCTGCACTCCGGGGTGCAGGAGTGCCTGGACTGGGCGCGGGACATCGGCCGCTGGGCCGAGGCGGAGCAGCTGCCGGTGATCGGGCGCTGCAAATCGGAGCTGTACCGGCTGCGCACCTTCGCCCAGGTCCTGGAGGGCCACGCCGACCGGTACTGGGTGGACGGCGCCCGGCACGAACCGATCGTCGAGCTCGGCGAGATGTCGGACTGGGTGCTGCGGGTCGCCGACCGCCGGGACCGGCTGCAGCACCGGCTGCCGTCCCCGGTGCGGCCGCTGCTGGGCGCGGTGCTCGACGAGGTGGACCGGGGGGAGCGGTTCCAGCGCGCGCTGGAGGAGTTCGCCGCCGAGCTCTCGTCGATCGCCGAGTCCTCCGGCGCCGACGCGGTGCCCGAGGACGAGCACGGGGTGGACGCGGTGGCGGAGGCGCGGGTGGTGCTGCACCGCATCGCCGACCGGCTCGCCGCCGCGGCTCCGCCGCGCGGGGACGGCGAGCGGTCCGGGGCGCGCTCGCCCGGGCACGCCCCGGAGCGCACCGCCTCCCCCGAGCAGGTCGGCTACGCGCTGCTGGAGCGCACCGAGCGGCGCGCCGCCGTGCTCCGCGCGCTGGTGGTGCTGACCGCGCCGCTGGACGTCGGCCGTTCGCCGGGCGACCGGATCAACCTGCTGCGCGTCGTCAGCGATGCGCGCTCCCCGCTGCCGTTCGACGCGCTGCGCACCGGCGGCGAGCTGCACGTCGAGGACAAGGTGCGCGGTGGCGACCTGGGCAACTTCGGCGCGTTCCTGTCCGCGCGGTGGCGCGCGAACGACTGGATGTGGGGGCGGCTCGACTCGGCGTCGGCGCTGGTGGGGCTGCTGCTGGTCCCGGCGCGGCTGCTGCGGCACAGCGGCGGCCTCGGCCCGGAGGGCATCGCGGACCGGCTGCGGGAGATCGTCACCACCCCGACCCGCGCGGAGCTCGGCGACGCCGCCGGTTCCGAGCGGTGGCGGGCGTTCCTGGCCGAGCTGTGGGAGCGGCACGCCGACCAGGTGCGCGCCGAGCTGGCGGCCATGTTCGCCGACCCGGTCGACGAGCACCCGCTGACCCGCACCAAGGAACTCGTCGTGGAACGGCTGCACTGGACGATCGCCGCCCAGGAGGTGCCGTTCGTCGCGACCGTCGCACCCGGCGCCGACCCGGGCGAGCCCGCGCTGCCGGACATCCCCGAACCGGAGCCGCTCGCCGACGAGGTGCGGCGCTACTCGGTCGGCCGCGAGCGGGTGGCGGACCTCGGCGAGCCCCGGCTCGCCTCGATGGCGACCCGGGCCGGGCTGGTGGCCTACCGCGCGGTGCGGCCGGGCACGGCGGGCGTGCTGCGGCTGCTGGGGCGGGTGGCGACGACCGTGGTGAAGCCGGTGCTGCTGCTGGCGGTGCTCGCGGTCGCCGCGCCGCGCCGCGTGGCGCTGGCGGCGTTGCTCGGCGCGACGGCCGTGGTGCTCAGCGGGGTGGCCCCGGCCGGATCCGATGCGCTGTTCCCGCGGGAGGTCTCGCTGAGCTGCCCGGCCGTGCCGCCGGCGGATCCGGACGGCACGACCTACTGCATGGGCTGGTACCCGGGCGCGTCGGCCGGGGACCGGATCGCGGTGCTGCCGCCGGACTCCTCGGCGGTCGCGGCGCTGCGGCCGTTCACCTTCGATCCGTTCCAGATGAACGCGGGTGTGCTGCTGGCGCTGATCGTGGTCGCCGCTTCCGCGCTGTGGCTGGGCTTCCGGTCGCTGAGCCGGGGCCGGGGCGCGGCCCGCTGGCTGCCTGCCGCGATCACCGCGGTGGTGGTGACCGCGGCGGTGGTGTGGATCGCCGACACCGGGCTGACGCTCGGACCGCAGGGGCTGGTGCTGACGGCCGTGGCGGTGAACTTCCTGCTCTCGCTGGGGCTGCGGCCGTGGGGCCGGGCCGTGGCGGCGCTGCTGTCGGCGGCCGTGTTCACCACGGCGCTGTGGCTGGTGGACCCGCCGGTGGGCGAGGTCGGGTGGCTGGTGCCCACCGCGATCGCGGCCGCCTACGCGCACATGGTGCTGCTGTCCACGGTGGACCTGCTGCGGCCCCGCCCGCGCCCCGAGCACGGCGCCGAGCGGTCCGGGACGGCGGGCGGCACCGGTTCCGCCCGATCGGAGGTGGTTCGCGGCGAACCGGCCGCCGGCCCCCGAACACTATGATCAGCGAGGTGAGCGACTACCCGGCCGGCCCGGTGCAGGCAGGCGTCCCGTACCAGCTGCTCGCCCGCGACGCCCGGCACCGCTGGTGGCGGCCGCTGGTGGCGCTGCTGGTGTTCGCGGTGCTGGCCTTCGTGCTGCTGCTGGTCGCCATGCTGGTGCTGGCCGCGTTCGTGCTGTACCCGGCGGGTTTCGGGGACGTGCGGATCGCGGCGCTCGTGCGGGACCCGGAGTCGGTCGAGGCGCTGGTGCGGGATCCGTTCGTGCTGCTGTTCGTCTCCTTCGGGGCGCTGGTCTCGCTGATCCCGGCGGCGGTGCTCACCGCGCTGTGGGTGCAGCGGCGCAGCCCGCGGCAGCTGATCGGGGTCACCGGCCGGTTCCGCCGGCGGTGGTCGGCGGAGTGCCTGCTCGCCGCCCTCGCGGTGTTCGCCGTCGCGTTCGCGGTCTCGGCGCTGCTGACCTGGGTCACCGGGGGTTCGTTCGGCCCCGGGTTCCCCGGCTGGGCCGACTACGGGCGGGTGGCGCTGCTGGCGCTGGTGGTGGTGCCGGTGCAGAGCGCCGCCGAGGAGTTCGCCTTCCGCGGGTTCCTGCTGCAGGCGGTGAGCGCCTGGTTCCGCACCCCGTGGCCCGCGATCGCGCTGACCTCGCTGCTGTTCCTGCTCGGCCACGGCTACACCGATCCGCTGGTGTGGTGCCAGCTGCTGGTGATGGCGGTGTCGATGTGCTGGCTGGTGGTGCGCACCGGCGGCCTGGAGGCGGCGATCGCGCTGCACGTGGTGAACAACTCGCTGAGCCTGCTCGTCGGCGGCCTCGGCGGGGTACCCGGGGTGGAGCAGGCCGGGGACTTCCCCGTCGGCGACGTGCTGCCGTTCATCGCGGCGATCCTGGCCTACGCCTGGTGGGCGGATCGGCGGGCGGCGCGCCGCGGCGCGTGGAACGTCACCGGCGGCCGGGTGGAGCTGCGGCCGTGGTCGCTGCGCCCCGCCACCCAAGACGATCTCCGGCCCGAGGTGTCGGGGTAGCCTGGAGGTGGGGACGATAGGGGACGAATCGGGCTCCTGCCGGTCCCGCCAGGAAGTGCGCTCCACGGAGGTGTCAGCGGTGTCCTACCCGTTTTCCGGCTCGGCTCGGCCGGCGCCGGGTTCACCGAGCAGCATGCCCACCCCGCCGACGGGGTGGCCGATCGGCTCGTACGGCACGTACGAGGAGGCGCAGCGCGCGGTCGACCACCTGGCCGGCTCGGACTTCCCGGTGCGGGAGGTGACCATCGTCGGTGTCGACCTGATGCTCGTGGAGCGGGTCACCGGCAAGTTGACCTGGGGCAAGGTGCTGGCCGGTGGAGCGGCCTCCGGGGCGTGGATCGGGCTGCTGATCGGCCTGGTCATGAGCATCGCGTCGCCGCAGGGCACCGGCGCGCTGAGCTCGATGCTGGCCGGACTGGGCGGCGGCATCCTCATCGGCGTCGGGTTCGCCGCCGCCGGGTACGCGGCGATGCGCGGGCGGCGGGACTTCTCCTCGGCGAGCCAGCTGGTCGCGGGGCGCTACGACGTGCTGGCCCAGCCCCGGCACGCCGAGCACGGCCGGAACCTCCTCGCGCACCTGGCGATGCGCCCGCAAGCGTCCCCGTGAGCTCGTCTCTCCGGGGCTCGTCCGGGGTCCCGCCGCGGCGGAGCATTCTGGCGGACGGCGGTCAGCCGTCGTAGTGGTAGCGGCAGGCGGCGATCTGGATCTGGTCCTCCTGGACCCGGTAGACCAAGCGGTGCTCATCGGTGCTGCGGCGCGACCAGAACCCGTGGAACCCGTGCTCGAGCGGTTCCGGTTCGCCGATGCCCTCGTTCCCGTTCCGTTCGACGTCCTTGAGCAGCGTGTTGATCCTCGTGCGTACCTTGCGGACCTGGCTCCGCCACCAGACGTGATCCGCCCACGCGTTCGCATCCCGGACGAACTTCATTCGACGAGGTCCCGCGTGACGCCCCCGCCGTGCTCGAGCCGTTCGATCGAGGACAGCAACCTGCGGGCGTTCTCCGGGCTCTCGAACAGGTAGGCCGTTTCCTTCAGCGACTCGTAGTCGTCCAGCGCGACCAGGACGACCGGCTCGTGCCCGGCCCTCGTGATCACGACCTCCTCGCGGTCGTCGACCACGGAGTTCAGCGTTTCGGCGTACTCGGCGCGGAACTCGGAGCAGGACATCGTCTTCATCGGTCACCTCCTCGGCGTGTGGAAAGTTGTACGCCTCTTCCGCTCGTGTCGGGACCCCGCACCGTTCGCGGACACCGGCGGTGCGCACGGTTGGGGGCTTGTCGCGGGTGTCGGCGGCGCCCTAGGTTGCTGTCACCGCGCTGATCATCGGTGCGGCGGTGGCGTGCGGCGGGGCGCGGGCACTCGGCCTCGGGCGCACCTGCGCGAGCAGACCGGGAGGTCCGACCACGGTGAGGGTGCGCAGACGCGCTGGGGGCGCGGTCCGGCTGGCCGCGGCGTGCGGGACGGCGGTGCTGGCCGTCTCGGCCCTGAGCGCCTGCGCGGCCCCGCGGCACGACGACGTCGTCAACCTGTACTACGCGCCGGAGGAGAACCTCCAGACCGTCGTCGACCGGTGCAACGACCAGGCCGACGGCCGGTACCGCATCGTCTACCACAAGCTGCCGCGCGACGCGGACGGCCAGCGCGAGCAGCTGGTGCGCAGGCTGGCCGCGCAGGACGACGGCATGGACGTGCTCGGCCTGGACACCACCTGGACCGCGGAGTTCGCCCGCGCCGGCTGGGTCCGCGAGTGGACCGGCGCGGACCGGCGGCGAGCCGAGGACGGCACCCTCGCCGGACCGCTGGCCTCGGCCCGCTACGGCGGGAAGCTGTTCGGGGCGCCGAAGAACACCAACGTGCAGCTGCTCTGGTACCGCTCCGACGTGGTGGACCGGCCTCCGCGCACCTGGGACGAGATGATCGAGCAGGCGAAGCGGTTCGAGGCCGCGGGCGAGCCGTCGACGATCCTCGTCCCGGGCGCCCAGTTCGAGGGCTACGTGGTGCAGTTCAACACCCTGCTGGCCTCCGCGGGCGGGAAGCTGATCTCCGACGACGGCACCCGCGCCGTGGTCGACGAAGGCGTGGTGCGCGCGCTGGAACAGCTCAAGGCCCTCGCCGACTCCGGGCTGACCAGCCGGTCCATGTCCAACTCGCAGGAGGACGACGTCCGGCTGGAGTTCCAGCAGGGCGACGCGGCGTTCCAGCTGAACTGGCCGTTCGTCTACCCGTCGATGCAGGAGGACGCGCCGGACATCGCGCGGAACGTCCGCTGGGCCCGCTACCCGAGCTCCGACCCGGCGCGGCCCAGCAAGGTCACCCTCGGCGGGTTCAACCTCGCCGTCAGCGCCCACTCGCCGAACCCGCAGGCGTCCTTCGACGCGGCGCTGTGCCTGCGCAGCCCGGACAGCCAGCGGTTCTCCGCGATCCACGACGGGGTGCCACCCACCATCGAATCCGTCTACGCCGCACCCGAGATGGCCGCCGAGTACCCGATGCGCGACACCATCCTGGAAGAGCTGCGGGACCCGGCGATCCGACCGATCACGCCCGCCTACCAGAACGTCTCGACGGTGCTGTCGAAGCTGCTGTCCCCGGCGTCGCGGATCGACCCGCCGCGCACCGCCGAGCGGATCCGCACCGAGGTGCAGAATGCCCTGGATTCGCGGGGGGTGCTGCCGTGACGTCCGCCGTCGACCAGGCGAAGCGCGCCGAGCGCAGGCTCGGCTGGATGCTGTGCGCACCGGCCGCGCTGGTGATGCTCGCCGTCACCGGCTGGCCGATCCTGCACGCGGTGTGGCTGTCGTTCCAGCGCTACGACCTCAAGTACCCGGACCAGCGCGAGTTCGTGGGACTGGAGAACTACCTGACGGTGCTGTCCGACCAGTACTGGTGGACGGCGTTCGGCACCACGCTGCTCATCGTCGCCACCCAGCTGGTCATCGAGTTCGTGCTGGGCATGGCGTTGGCGCTGATCATGCACCGGGCTGTGCTCGGGCGCGGCCTGGTGCGCACGGTCAGCCTCATCCCGTACGGCATCGTCACCGTCGTCGCCGCGTTCAGCTGGCGCTACGCGTGGACCCCGGACACCGGCTACCTGGCGAACCTGGTCACCGACGGCGCGCCGCTGACCGAGCGCGGCAGCGCGCTGGCGATCATCGTGCTGGCCGAGGTGTGGAAGACGACGCCGTTCATGGCGCTGCTGCTGATGACCGGACTGGCGCTGGTGTCCGAGGACCTGCTGGAGGCCGCGCGGATCGACGGCGCCTCCCCCTGGCAGCGGTTCACGAAGGTGATGCTGCCGGTGATGAAGCCGGCGATCCTGGTGGCGGTGCTGTTCCGCACGCTCGACGCGTTCCGGGTCTTCGACAACATCGTGGTGCTCACCGACGGCGCGCAGGACACCTCCTCGGTGTCGGTGCTGGCCTACAACAACCTGATCAAGGGGTTGAACCTCGGCATCGGCTCCACCATGTCGGTGCTGATCTTCCTGGCGGTGGCGCTGATCGCGTTCCTGTTCGTGAAGCTGTTCGGCGCGGCCGCGCCCGGCGCCGACGAGGACGGGGGCCGCCGATGAGCCGGAAACCGGCCGACACCGCCAAGTGGACGGTGCTCAACGCGGTGGTGGTGACGTACGCGCTGGTGCCGGTGCTGTGGATCGTGTCGCTGTCGTTCAAGACCTCCGCGGGGCTCAGCGACGGCCGGTTCATCCCGGCGGAGTGGACGCTGGCGAACTACGCGGCGATCTTCCAGACCGGCGAGTTCCTGCGCGCGCTACTCAACTCGATCGGCATCGCGCTGATCTCCACGGCGATCGCGGTGGTGCTGGGTGCGATGGCGGCCTACGCGATCGCGCGGCTGGACTTCCCCGGCAAGCGGGCGCTGGTGGGAGTGTCGCTGCTCATCGCGATGTTCCCGCAGGTCTCGCTGGTCGCACCGCTGTTCGAGATCGAGCGGACGCTCGGGCTGTTCGACACCTGGCCGGGGCTGGTGCTGCCGTACACCACGTTCTCGCTGCCGCTGGCGATCTACACGCTGTCCGCGTTCTTCCGCGAGATCCCGTGGCAGCTGGAGGAGGCGGCCACCGTGGACGGCGCGACCCCGGGGCAGGCGTTCCGGAAGGTGATCGCCCCGCTGGCGGCGCCCGGGGTGTTCACCACGGCGATCCTGGTGTTCATCTTCTGCTGGAACGACTTCCTGTTCGCGATCTCGCTGACGTCGACGGAGGCGTCCCGCACGGTGCCGGTGGCGTTGCAGTTCTTCACCGGCGACTCGCAGTTCGAGGACCCGACCGGGACGATCGCCGCCGCGGCCGTGGTGATCACGGTGCCGATCGTGCTGTTCGTGCTGCTGTTCCAGCGCCGCATCGTCTCCGGGCTCACGTCCGGGGCGGTCAAGGAATGAGCGCGGCCGCGGGGGGGGGGGGGGGGGGGGGGGGGGGGCGGGGGGGGCGGGGGCGCGGGCGCCCCCCCGCCCGCCCCCCCCCCCCCCCGGGGCCCCCCCCCCCCCCCCCCCCCCCCCCCCCCCCTCCGCGCGATCAGGTGGTGCCGGCGAACTCCTGGACCCAGTAGTGCCCGTAGGTGCTGCTCGGGTCGTAGGCGTGGCCGACGCCGATGCCGGTGAACCTGCAGTCGAGGATGTTCGCCCGGTGCCCGGGACTGGTGATCCACTGGTGGAAGGTCTCGGCGGCGGCCGCGTTGCCGGCGGCGATGTTCTCGCCCAGCACCTCGGCGCGCGGCAGCACCCGGACGGGGGAGACGGCGTCGGAGTGCGCGAAGTAGTTCTGCTCGGCCATGTCCGCCGCGTGCGCCTGCGCGGAGTGCTCCAGCTCGGGTGCGGGTGCGAGCGGACCGCACCCGGCCTCGGCTCGGACCTGGTTGGTGCGGTCCACGATCTCGGCGGTGAGCGCGTCGAGCCGGGTCTCGTCCGCGTGGGCGGGCGGTGCGGAGGCGAGCAACAGCGAGCACAGCAGGATCGACCGGGCGTACCGGGCCGGGCGGGCGAACATCCGCACCACTCCTCGATTTCAAGGGGTTCCAGGTGCGGACAGTTCTAACCCGCTTTCCGGCGCGCCGACCGGGGAATCCGCGCAACGGGTGATCCGCGAACGCGTGCGGATCACCCGAACGGGAATGCGATCAACGAGGTCCACAGTGGACCCGGGGAATTCAGCCCTGCTGCGCGATGATGATGAACAGCGTCAGGATCCACCCCATCAGCAGGGTGGTCAGCAGGGCGAGCTTGTTGGTGGCGAGACGAGTCATGGCGGTGCCTCCCGGCAGCGTGAGAATGATCGATGCGAATGTCGTCTCACGATGTGGGGGCGGCGGTGCCGCAACGGTGATCAGCGCACGGCGGGCGTGCGCGGCGAGGCGGACAGCGCGTCCCACATCGCACCGGGTTTTCGCCCCCGGCGCGGCGACCTGGGACTTCGCTCCGGTGCCACGTTCCCCGATCCGCTCAGCGGCAGCCTGCGGGTGAACACCCGCCGCCCCATCGCACTGCGGCGCACGACGATCGACATGACTACCTCCTCACTTCTTCCCGACGCGCACCGGAATCCTCACGGCGGCGAATCGTTCGGGGAGAGCGCTCGCGGCGCGGAACCGCGGCGGTCGAGCCTCTGCGGACTACATCGCCCGGGTGATCGAAAACGTTACGGCACGCGGTCACAGCCATTTGTTCCGCCGGAAGATCTTGAACAGCGTCAGGCAGGCCAGCATCATCACCAGCAGCGTCGCCGGATAGCCGAAGGTCCAGTGCACTTCCGGCATGTTGTCGAAGTTCATCCCGTAAATCCCGGCGATCATCGTCGGCGTCGACACGATCGCGACCCACGCGGAGATCTTGCGCATGTCGGTGTTCTGCTGGAGCGTGATCTTGGCCAGCGTCGCGTCCACCAGCGTGGTCAGCAGCTCGTCGAACGAGGCCACCCGCTCGGACACCGTCGTCAGGTGGTCCTCGACGTTGCGGAAGTAGGAGCGCACCTCCTCCGGCACCATCGGCGTGTAGCCCTCGGCCAGCCGCTGCAGCGGCTTCGCCAGCGGCATCACCGCGCGGCGCAGGTCCATGACCTCGCGCTTCATCAGGTAGATCTGCTCGGCCTCGATCTTGGTCCGGGGCGCGAACACGGCGGCTTCCATCTCGTCGATGTCGTCCTGGATGGCCTCGGTGACCTCCAGGTACGTGTCCACCACGTGGTCGGCGATGCCGTGCAGCACCGCGGCCGGACCCAGCTGCAGCTGCTCCGGGTCGGTCTCCAGCTGCGAGCGGACCTGGGCGAGGCTGGCGTGCTTGCCGTGCCGGACCGTGATCACGAAGTCGCGGCCCACGAACGCCATCAGCTCACCGGTCTCCACGATCTCGCTGTTCGCGGTGAGCTTCTCGTTGGCGATGTAGCGCACCGTCTTGAGCACCATGAACAGCGTGCTGTCGTAGCGCTCCAGCTTCGGCCGCTGGTGGGCGTGCACCGCGTCCTCGACGGCCAGCTCGTGCAGCCCGAACGTCTCGGCCAGCCCGTTGAGCTGCGCCTCGTCCGGTTCGTGCAGCCCGATCCAGACGAACCCGGCGCCGCGCCTGCGCACCTCGTCGATCGCCTCGGCGTGCGACCGGTCGCCGGGCAGTCGCACCCCGTCCACGTACACGCCGCAGTCCACGACGTAAGCGGGTGGGGAAGCGGGGGCGGGCGCGGTGCGACCGCTGTGGCGCGCTGCGCGGTTGCGCAGGCCGAGCGAGGGAAGGCTGGGCACGGCGACCTCCAAGGGCGGGAATCGGATCTCGGGTGATCTCGACCGCGCATCCCCACCGGCGCCGATGGGCACCTGGAACCGGCCTAGCCGCAGGCCTCCCAGGCGGGGATGCGATTGGTACTACTCGGAAGCGCGCTATCGGCACCGCCGCTCACAATCCCTCACCTCCTTCTGCCCGACTCGCCGTGCGCGAGTGGTCCGGACCGGCCAACGGTTCACGATACTCGTCGTTCTCGGTACGGGCGGCGGCGGTGCCGGGTGTGCTGGGACACGGCGAAACGGGTGAACTTCTGCCGCGCGCACGCCTGGAACGCCCTGGATTTCGCCCGGATCGCGCCGATTGTGCGAACCGCCGGATCCGCCGGTTTCAGCTCCGGGCGGACGGGCCCGGGAGCTGCCCCCAACCCCGCAAGGTCGCGGCGAGCCCGTCGGTCAACCGGTGTTCGGCGTCGAGTGTGGCAAAGCTCGCAGCATCCGCCCACATCGCGTCGGCCGCGTCGTCGCCGGGCGAAAGCACCACGTCATCGGCCCGGCACGCGTAGTCGTGGATGTCGAACGTCCCGGTCGGGGCCGGGCGCAGCACCCGCCCCAGCCACCTGCCGACGATCACGGAGAGTCCCGTTTCCTCCGATAGTTCGCGCCGTACCGCCGAACGATCGGTTTCTCCGGGCTCCACCTTGCCGCCGGGCACCGACCACCGGCCCCTGCCGGGCTCGTTGGCCCGTTTCACCAGCAGCAATCGTCCGCGCGGGTCATGCACGACGGCGCCGACGCACCGGATCAGCGGTCCGTTGGTTATGCTCACCGACACGGAGGGTAGTTGATCCGGACGGTTCGGCTAACGACTGACCCAAGTGCGGGACAATGCTGCCCTACAGCCGCCGAGTGCGGTACAACAGATCGGCAGGCGCCAGCGTGTTCAATGGCTTTTCGGACGGGGTGTATCGCAGTGAACCTTAAGAAGATCCTGACTTGGGCCGGGGTCGCGTTCCTCCTCTTCTTCCTCTTCTCCGCCCCACAGCAAGCCGGTGACCTGGTGAACAACATCCTGGGAAGCCTCCAAGAGGCTGCGCAGGCGGTCATCACCTTCATGCAGAACATCTTCGTGTAGCAGCGCCGAAGGGCGGTTGACGTGTTCGCGCCGAGGGATCCCGACGAGTACCTGCTCGACACCGAACGCCGGGTCATCCGGCTCCGCAGACACTGGGCGAGCCTGGTCTGGGAACTGTTCGAGGCGATCGGGTTGCTGGTCGGCGTGGTCATGGTGTCCCAACTGCTGCCGCAGGACACGAGCCTGCCGCAGAACGTGCTCTGGTACGCGGGCCTCGTCGTGCTGCTCCGGTTCACCTACCAGGTGCTGGACTGGTACGTGGAGCGGATCGTCGTCACCGACAAGCGGTTCCTGATCGCGGAGGGCATCTTCACCACCAACGTGGCGATGATGCCGATCGGGAAGGTCACCGACCTGACCTTCCAGCGGACCCTCGCCGGGCGCATGTTCGGCTACGGCACGTTGGTGGTCGAGTCGGCCGGGCAGATCCAGGCGCTGAACCGGATCGAGTACGTGCCCAACCCGGACGAGGTGGAGGACGCGATCTCCTACCTGGTGTTCGGGGAGAAGAAGGCCCAGCAAGAGCGTTTCTCCATGCTCAAGGCCCGTCGCGCGGCGGTGGGCAAGAAGAAGGCCAAGCTTCCGAGCTGAACCGGTCGCTGCCGAGGCCGGGGGGGGGGGGGGGGCCCCCCCCCCCCCGGGGGGGGGGGGGGGGGGGGGGGGGGGGCCCGGGGCGCGGGGGGGGGGGGGGGCCCGGGGGGGCCCGCCCCCCCGGCGGGGGGGGGGGCAAAACAACCCCCCAAGGTTCCCCCCCCCCCGGGGCGCCGCCGGGGGGGGGGGGGGGGCCCCCCCCGCGCCCCCGGCTCTTCTTCGTGGGCTGGTTCGGGAGGTACCGGGACCATCGGCGAGACTGTGCCCAGCGGAAGACCGGTCCGCCGGGCCGGTCGAGGAGCCGGGCCTTCGCCGCAGCGGCGTGACCTCCGCGGCGACCGCAGCCCGCCGCCGGTCGACGGACCGGCCCGAACGGAAAGGCCACGCTTGCGCATCGACCTGCACGCCCATTCCACCGAGTCCGACGGCACCGACACGCCCGCGGAGCTCGTCGACGCGGCGATCGGAGCGGAGCTGGACGTCGTCGCGATCACCGATCACGACACCACGGCGGGCTGGGCGGAGGCGGCGGACACCGTGGCCGCCCGTGCCGGGCGGATCCGGGTCGTCCCGGGCGCGGAGCTGTCCTGCACGTGCCCGGACGGGAACGGCCGCGACATCACCGTCCACCTGCTGGCGTACCTGTTCGACCCGACGTCCGCGGCGCTGGTCGCCGAGCAGTCGAGGTTGCGGGCGGAGCGGCGCGGCCGGTTGCGGGAGATGGCCGAGCGGATGGAGGCCGAGGGCTTCCCGGTCGACGCGGACGAGCTGATGGCGGGGCTGCCGCCGGACTCGCCGGGCGGCAGGCCGCACCTGGCGCGGCAGCTGGTGCGCGCCGGCATGGTGGCCAGCGTCGACGAGGCCTTCGCCCGGTACCTGGGCAGCAGCGGCCGCTACTACCTGCCGCGCACCGACACCCCCGTGCTGCGGGCGATCGAGATGATCGCGGACGCGGGCGGGGTCACCGTGCTGGCGCACCCGTTCGCGCGCGCCCGCGGCCGGGTGGTGAACGCCGAGGTGGTGGCGGAGCTGGCCGCCCGCGGCATGACCGGCATCGAGGTCGACCACCCGGACCACGACGAGCCGACCCGGCAGGAGCTGCGGGAGCTCGCCACCGAACTGGACCTGGTGCCGACGGGCAGCAGCGACTACCACGGCACGAACAAGACGATCCGGATCGGGCAGGAGACCACCGCCCCGGAATCGCTGCGGCGCTTGATCGACAAGAGCAGCGGCAGCGAGGTGTTCACCGCGGGCTGACCGCCGTGATCAGCTGATCCGGTGAGTTCCGGGCGCCGCGCGGGGGGAAACGCGACGCGACGGCCCGGCTGCGTAGTGTGGTGCGAGTGCAGGGACAGCTCGGCCTCGAAGGCATCCCCGGCAAGCTCGTCCGGGTCACTCCCGCGAAGCTCGCGAACTGGGAAGGTTGCCCGCGCAAGTTCCGGATGACCTACTTGGACCGGCCCGCCCCGGCGCGTTCCGGTGCCCGCGCCAACGCCACGCTCGGCGCCGTCGTGCACAACACGCTGAAGGCGTTCTTCGAACTCCCGCCCGCCCAGCGGACCGCCGAGAAGGCGGTGCTGCTGGTCCGGCAGTGCTGGAAGGACGACGGCTTCGCCGGCCGGGTCCAGGCCGCCCGCTACCGGGAACGCGCCCAGCGGTGGGTCGCCGACTACGTCGAACGGCTCGCCCCCGGGACGGAACCGGTCGCGGTGGAGCGGTGGGTCTCGGCCTCGGTGGGCTCGATCATCGCCGAGGGCAGGGTGGACCGCATCGACCGGCGTAACGGCGAGCTGGTCATCGTCGACTACAAGACCGGCAGGCGCGCGGCCACCGACGAGGACGCCCGGGAATCGCGGGCGCTCGCCCTGTACGCGGTCGCCGCGCGGCGGACGCTGCGCGCGCCGACCGGACGGGTCGAGCTGCACCACCTGCCCAGCGGGCAGATCGGGGCGTGGGAGCACACCCGAGCCTCCCTCGACGAGCACGTGGAACGGGCCGAGGGGCTGGCCGGGGAACTCCAGTCCGCCTCCGACTCGTTCGAGGGGGGAGCGGCCGGGCCGGACGTGTTCCCGGCGAACCCCGGCGGGCGCTGCGCGTGGTGCGAGTTCCGCGCGCACTGCCCGGAAGGACAGCAGGCCGCACCCGCCGCCGAACCGTGGGCCGGGTTGGCCGAGTGACGGACCAGAGGAACGACGACATGGACATGCCCCGCCGAGCGCAGCAGGAGGCCGTGCGCGGAGGTGCTCGGCACCGGCCCGCGCCGCAGACGCTGCGCCGCCCGCGCCCGGCGGCCGGAACCCGGCCGGGCGAGGGCGCGGAGCAGCCGGGGGCCGTGCCGTTCCGCTCGGAGTCCCCGACCCGCCCCCGGCGTGAGCGGGTCGAGTGGCACGACGAGGACGAGTTCGACGCGGACGACGCCGAGGCCGCGGCGGTGCGCGGCCACCGCGGCGCCGCGGGCACCCGGATCGGGACCTGGTTCCGCGGGCTGACCGGGTCGCTGGCGCTGGGGCTGCTGCTGGTGGCGCTCGCGCTGATCGGCGTGCAGGTGTGGGCGACCCGGCAGGGGCAGGACGGCCCTGGCACAGCCATGATCGTTTCTCATGCGGTGGCGGCGGTGCTGGCCCTGGTGCTGCAGCGCTTCGCCGATCGGAACCGGGACCGGCGCGGCGCGGCGGCGCTGCTGGCGGTGCTGGTGGCGGTGTTCGGCACCCTCTGGTTCTGGTGGTGGTTGTAAGGCCCTCGGGCTCCGCGCTCGACGTCGTCCGCGAGGTCACCGCCGACCGGCTGGGCGATCCTGGTGCGGGCGGCGTGGGGAGGCTCCGGGCCGCGCTCGTCCCGAACACCGACGGCGAATCCGGCATCCCGGGCTGAAGCCGGGACCGGACGAACCGCAACACCGGCCGAATCCCAACACCGGCCGACCAGCCCGGCACCGGCCGAGTCAGCCCAGCGCGACCAGGTTCGGCCCGCGCTGTTCCAGGACGGTCGTGCCCGCGGAGTCCAAGCGCACCGGACCGTCCCAGCCCTGCCGGTCCACCGGGATCAGCCGCTCGCGCGCGCCCGTGAACCGGTCCAGCACCGCGATGCCCGCAGGCATCGGGACGAGCAGCTTCCCGCCGTGCAGCGCACCCGGCCCGAGCGCGCCCGGCACCTCCCACAGGGGCGCGAAGGTGGCGGCGTCCAGCGCGACCGTCGTGGCACCGTTGTTCCAGTACAGCAGGCCGCCGAAGGTGGCCCCGGGAACGTCGCCGATCTTGTCCTTGACCTGCCGGTACTGGTGGTCGTCGAGCACCGCGACGCGGAACGGCCGGTCCGGTCCGGCGGTGGCCAGCCCGTCCAGCACGCGCTGCTCGGTGATCGCCGGGTCGAACCGGTGCAGTGCGGCGGAGATCGACCGCGCGGCCCCGGCCTGCTCCGGACCGGGGACGGGGCGCAGGTTCACCGTCCACACCCGGTCGGCCGCGACGGCCTCCACCCCGGCGTCGGGGAAGGGCGCGCCCGCGGTGGGCAGCGGGTACTCGGCCTCGATGCCGCCGGTGGAGTTCGCGTACACCACGAGGGAGCCGCGGTCGCGTACGTACACGGCGGTCTGCTTGGTGGAGACCGCGACGGCGGTCGCCTCGGAGCCGCCGAGGACGGCGCTGCTGACCTCCTCCGGCTCCTCGTCGTCCTCCGGCTTGGTCTTGAGCACGGTGATGCGCTGCGCCGGGTCGTCCGGGCAGTCCTCCACCACCGCGATCCGCTCGCTGCCGACCGCCACCGACGGGTAGGTGCAGTTCGGGCGGCGGAGGTTGTTCCCCGCGTTCTTCAGCGCGGGCATGATCCCGTACTGCTGGGTGCGGACCAGGTCGGAGCGCCAGCTCTCCAGCACCCGCTCACCGGTCGCGGTGAGGTACTTGCCGTCGTCGAGCAGCCGGGTGCCGAACGGGGCGTCGGCGTTGCGCGCGGGCCCGCGCACCCCGGTGTCGCCCTGCAACGAGCTGACCTCGCTGCAGTTGGCCGATTTCCGGTACACGGCCACCGCGCGGTCCCACCCCTCGCCGACGGTGCACAGCGGCAGGTCGCGGGAGAAACGCCAGCGCACCGCGCCGGTGCCGGGATCCCGGCCGGACACGGTGCCGCCGTCGCCGGTGATCGCGGTCGAACCGGCGACCACCGGGACCGGGGTCGCCGGGCTCGGCGCGCGCCACAGCTCGTGCAGCGCGGCCGGTACCCGGGTGGGGGAGGTGAGGACAGGGGCCGGTGCGGCCGCGGGCTCGGACGTGGTGGCACGGGCGTCGCTGCGCCACCAGATCACCGCGGCGGCCGCGAGGACCACGACCAGGATCAGCACCACCGCGACGAGGTCGGACCGCGTCCGCCGTTCCGGCCGTACCACTGCACTCCTCACTGACTGCTCTCGGAAAGCCCGGCCGGTCCACGGGCCACCCGCTCCCGGGCAGCCCGCTCGCGGAACGGGATCAGTCGCCGGACGACTCGCCGCCGCCGGAACCGGCGCCACCGCCGCCGCCACGACGCCTGCGGCGCCGCTTGCGGAGACGGTCCGCGGATTCCGCGGTGCCGTCGCTCTGCGCGGTGGACTCGGCGGGCTGGGCCTCGCCGTCCGGGTTCACACCGCCGCGGGTGCGCCTGCGCTGCCGGGACCGGCCGCCGGGACGGGTCTCGCCCGCCGCGGACTCGCCGCCGGACTGCTCGATACCGGAACCGCTGCGGGTGCGGCGGCGCGGCTTGCGGCTGCTGGAGCGCTTCGCGTCCTCGTCGGGTTCGGCGCCGAGGCCGGCGCGGGTGCGCTTGGACAGCGGGAGCCTGCCGGTCGCGTCCGCCGGGATGTTCAAGTCCTCGTACAGGTGCTTCGAGGTGGAGTAGGTCTCCACCGGCTCCGGCTTGCCCAGGTCGAGCGCCTCGTTGATGAGCTTCCAGCGGCTCTCCTCGTCCCAGTCGACGAGGGTGACGGCGACGCCCTCCCGGCCCGCGCGACCGGTGCGGCCGATGCGGTGCACGTAGGTCTTCTCGTCGTCGGGGCACTGCAGGTTCACCACGTGGGTCACCCCGGCGACGTCGATGCCGCGAGCGGCGACGTCGGTGGCGACGAGGGTGTCGACCTTGCCGGAGCGGAACGCCCGCAGCGCCTGCTCCCGGGCGCCCTGGCCGAGGTCGCCGTGCACCGAGGCCGCGGCGAAACCGCGCTCGGCGAGCTCGTCGGAGAGCTTCTGCGCGGTCCGCTTGGTCCGCGTGAAGATCATCGTCAGGCCGCGGTCCTGCGCCTGCAGCGCCCGGGCCAGCAGCTCCGACTTGTCCATGGCGTGCGCGCGGTACACGAACTGCTTGGTGCGCTCGTGGATCGCGTTCGCGTCCGCCTCCTCCGCCCGGATGTGCGTGGGCTGGTTCAGGAAGGTGCGGGCCAGCGTGATGATCGGGCCCGGCATGGTCGCGGAGAACAGCATCGTCTGCCGCTGCTCGGGGACCATGCCGAGGATCCGCTCGATGTCCGGCAGGAAGCCCAGGTCCAGCATCTCGTCGGCCTCGTCGAGCACCAGGCCGCGGACCTTGCCCAGCACCAGGTGCTGCTGCTCGGCCAGGTCCAGCAACCGGCCCGGCGTGCCGATCACCAGGTCGACGCCCTGCTTGAGCGCGTCGATCTGCTGCTCGTAGGGGCGGCCGCCGTACACCGCGAGGGTGCGGATGCCGAGGTGCTTGCCCGCGTCGGTGAGGTCGCGGGCGACCTGCACGCACAGCTCGCGGGTGGGGACCACGACGAGCGCCTGCGGCGTCCCGTCGCCGGGGACCTGCAACCGCTGCAGCAGGGGAACGCCGAAGCCCAGCGTCTTCCCGGTGCCGGTGCGGGCCTGCCCGATCAGGTCCTCGCCGCGCAGCGCCAGCGGCAGCGTCAGCTCCTGGATCGCGAAGGTGTGCTCGATGCCGGCCTCGCGGAGGGCGCGCACGATCTCCTCGTGCACGTCCAGCTCGGCGAAGGTCGGGGTGTTCGGGACGGTGCTCTCCGCGTGCAGCGGTGCGGCCTCCACGGCGGGGGCGCCGTTCTCGCTGTGCTCGATCGCGTGCACGTCCTCGGTTGTGCTGGTGGTCTCGGGGGCCTCGGGGGCCCGTTCGTTGCTGAGGGTCAGAGTGATCGCCTCTCTCAGTACCGGCGCGCTGCGGCCGATCGCTCGGCTGCACTCGTGGTGACGTCCTCCGGCATGGTGGCCGCGTTCGAGCCGCGGCCGGCCGCGTTGTTCGCGTGCTGCATGCTCGTGGTCACCGGTGCGATGGTCGCGCGCCCCTGTTCGATCAGCGGTTGTCCGCTGCTGGTTCGGTCGGCATCGTGGTGCGGCTCACGCCGTCGCCCACGCCCCCGGCTGCTCCGGCCGATGAGCCGGGCACAGGTGGCGCCCGCGCCCGGGCCTCCCGCACGGACCCCGGGCGACCGGCTGCTCACGGGGTGGGACCGTGGCCCGCGTCGAGCCCTGCCGGGTCCCGCGCGGGGAGAGGGGTCCACTGCCGGTTGCCTGATGCCGCATGGCTTCTGCGTCCGCCAGGATACCTGGTCCGAACCGGATCGAGGTCGGCGATGTGCGATGAGCTTTCGCGGAACGTCCCGCACCACCAGCGGCGAGCTCCCGGAGCGCCCGTCGGCCGCCGCGCGTGTCGGCCCGTGCCGCTGCGCGGACCGGGCGCGCGGGGTGGCGGTTAAGGTGCCCGGTATGAGCGAGCTCGACCCCTCCGCCGCCGGATCCACCGACTCCACCACCTACGCCGAGGGGGTCGTGGACCTGCTGGCCGCGCTCGCCTACGGCGAGCTGTCCGCCTTCGACCGGCTCGCCGAGGACGCCCGCACCGCGCCCACCCTGTCGGGCCGGGCCGCGCTGGCCAGCATGGCCGCCGCCGAGATCGGCCACTACCGGATGCTGGACGACGCGCTCGCCCGCCGCGGGGTCGCGGTGGACGAGGTGATGGCCCCGTTCGCCGAGCCCTTCGACGCGTTCAACGCCTCGACCGCCCCGCACTCGTGGCTGGAGTCGCTGGTGAAAGCGTACGTGGGTGACGGGCTCGCGGCCGACTTCTACCGCGAGGTCGCGGAGTGGCTGGACGATTCGACGCGGACGCTGGTGCTGGACGTGCTGGCCGACACCGGGCACTCCGCGTTCGCCGAGCGCGAGGTGCTGGCGGCCTGCGCCGAGGACCGCTCGCTGCGGGACAAGCTGACGCTGTGGGGCCGCAGGCTGCTGGGCGAGGCGGTCACCCAGGCGCAGCGCGTGGTGGCCGAGCGGGACGCGCTCGCCGAACTGATCATCACCGGGTCGGGCGATCTCACCGGCATCGTCGCGCTGTTCCGCCGCTTGCAGAACAACCACACGAAGCGGATGGCGCGGCTGGGCCTGGGCTGACGGGTTCCCGATGTTCGCCACCGGCGAAGGCGGGTCCGGCGTGGACTGGGATAACCTCTCGGACGTACGCATCGGTTCGCGAATTGTGGAGGTCAAGCGTGGAGGTCAAGATCGGCGTCGTGGACAGCCCGCGTGAGCTCACCGTGGCCAGCGGTCAGTCCTCGGCCGAGGTCGAGTCGCTGGTGGCCGACGCGCTGAAGACCACCGACGGGGTGCTGTCGCTGACCGACGAGAAGGGCCGGCGCTACCTGGTGCCCGCCGCCAAGCTGGCCTACGTCGAGATCGGCCCCTCGGAATCCCCGCGGGTCGGCTTCGGCGTCCAGTGATCTGCCGCGATGCCCCCGGCCGGAGAGCGCTCCGCCGGGGGCATCGTCGTGCCCGGGGTCGTCCACATCGGACTTCGGGGTTCCGTCAGAACGGCGGTCGGCCCACGCCGGTGATGCGGTAGCGGTGCCACGGGTCCGGCTCGGACAGGCTGCCCGCCGCCTCGCCGCGCGTGGTGCGCACCACGACCTCGGTCCGGCGCCCGGCCGCGAGCTCGGCGACCGCGTCGTCCGCGGCGACCCGGCCGTACCAGTGGAAGCGGCCGTCGATCGGCTGGAAGTGCCCGCGCAGCACCACCGACACCGGGACCTCGCGTTCGGCGGTGAACAGCACCGCCTCGCCCTCGTACTCCTCGTCGGGGCCTGCGTCGACGGTGGTCTCCTCGGACATGGTCGCTCCTTCCGCGGTCAGCTCCCGCCGCCGGTGTCGGTGATCAGCCGCAGGCCGGTGCTCGGCTCCAGCGGCTCGTCCGGGTCGAGCACGATGCCGCCGGAGCGCAGCACCCCGTCGATGGCGTGCCAGATGATGCGGGTCAGGTAGTCGGTGAGGTCGTCCCGGCTCATCGACTGCCGCTCCAGCCACCAGTCGCCGCTGGCCTGCACCATGCCGACGAGGCCGTGCGCCCACGGCTCCACGCCGCCGGAGTCCAGGCCCAGCGCGCGCAGGTACTCGCCGAGCAGCCGGGACAGCGAGTTCGCGATCTCCGTCTTCTCCGCGGTGACCGGGTCGGAGCGCACCGGCTTGTCGGTGAAGGTGCGGCGCACGACGAACCGGTACAGGTCCGGGTACTGCTCCAGGACGCCGAGGTAGGCGTCGAGCATCCGGCGGATGCGCTCGTTGGGGCTGCCGTCGGCGGCGATCTCGGGGGCGAGCCGCCGCATCAGCAGTTCGGTGCCCCATTCGCCGACGGCGACGTAGAGGTCGCTCTTGTCGTGGAAGTGCCGGTACAGCACGGGTTTGCTGACGCCGGCCTCGGCGGCGATCTCGTCCATGCCGACGTCGGCGCCGTGCTGGCCGATGGCGCGCACGGTGGCTTCGACGAATTCGGCGCGGCGGGCTTCGCGGTGCTCCCGCCAGCGCTCCCGGCGGGCGTCGCCGCGCGGCGGTGGGTCCGGGACGACCTTGACAGGCCGGGTGTGGTGGCTCACGCTACCCAAGGTAGCTGTTACTAGAAGTAACATGCAATGCCGGTGGCAGCCAGGGAGGCCCCGAGATGACCAGGACCGCGCAGGTGAACGACCGGGAGAAGACCGCCGCCCGGCTGCTGAAGTCGTCGGCGAAGAACAGCTACGACCCCGAGGTCGACATCGACTGGGACGCGCCGCTGCTCGACGACGCCCCCTACATCCCGTTCCACCGCAGCAGCCTCTACGGCACGGACCTGTGGGAACGCCTCGACCGGGCGCAGCGCGTCGAGCTGACCAAGCACGAGTTCGCCAGCATCGCCTCCAACGGCCTGTGGTTCGAAGTGCTGCTGATGCAGATCCTGCTCAAGGAGTTCTACGACTCCGACCCGCGCACCGACCACGCGCACTACGCGCTCACCGAGATCGCCGACGAGTGCAGGCACTCCACCATGTTCGGCAAGGCCGTCCGCCGCGTCGGCGCCCCCGCCTACGGGCCGGTGCCGCTGCTGCGCCAGGCCGGGCGGGTGCTGCCCGCGATCCTCAAGGGGCCCTCCGCGTACGCCGCGATCCTCGTCGCCGAGGAGATCCTGGACCGCTTCCAGCGCGACCAGATGAACGACGAGTCCGTGCAGCCGCTGGTGCGCATGGTCAACCGCATCCACGTGCTCGAAGAGGCGCGGCACGTCACCTTCGCCCGCGAGGAGGTGGTCCGGCGGATGGCCGGGTGCGGCCCGGCCGAACGCGCCTGGCACCAGTTCGCGACCGCGCTGGTCTCCTACGCGATCTGCTTCAGCCTGATCAACCCGCGGGTGTACGCGGCCGTCGGCCTGCGGCCCAGGGACGCGCACGCCGCGGCGTGGCGGAACCCGCACTTCCAGCACACCCTGCACTGGGGTGGCGAGAAGATCATGGGCTTCCTGGACGAGGCGGGCCTGATCGGCGGGCCCGGCATGCCCTTCTGGCGCAAGTCGTTCCTCATCCGCTGACCCCTCCTCCCAGAACAGGACCGCCATGACCACCACCGCCTCCGGCGCGGACACGAGCACCTTCACCACCGGCGACGGCGTCCGGCTCCGGGTGCACGAGCACGGCCCCGCCGACGCGGGCAGCACGCTGCTGCTCGTGCACGGCTGGACCCTCACCACGCACACCTGGGACCGGGTCATCGACGAAGTGCTGCACCAGGCGGACGTCCGGGTGCTGCGGTTCGACCTGCGCGGGCACGGCGAATCCGATCCGGCGCCCGCGGGCTCGGCCACCATCGAGCGCTGCGCCGACGACGTCGCCGAGCTCATCGAGCAGCGGGTGCCCACCGGGCCGATCGTGCTCGCCGGGCACTCCATGGGCGGTATGACGATCATGGCCCTGGCCGAGCGGCACCCGGAGCTGTTCGCGGCGCGGATCGCCGGCGCCGCACTCGTCGCCACCTCCAGCGGCGACCTGGTCGCACCCACCCTCGGCCTGCCCGCGCCGGTCGCGGCCGTCGCGAACCGCGCCGAGCTCGGCGTGCGCGGCCTGCTGGCGAAGGCGGGCGGCGGGCGGCTGGCGCGGAACTCCCGGCCGCTGCGGCCCGGCATGCGCTGGCTGCTGTTCGGCGGTTCTCCGGCCGCGGAGGACGTCGCCGCCACCGCCGACTGGGTCGCGGCCTGCCACCCCGCGAGCCTCGCCGGGTTCCGCGCCTCGCTCGCCGAGCACGACCGGGTGCACGCGCTCGCCGCGCTGCGGGACATCCCCGTCGTGGTGCTCGCCGGGCTCAAGGACCGGCTGTGCCCGCTGCCGCACGCCCGGCGCATCGCCGACGCGCTGCCGGACGCGCGCCTGCTGCTCTACTCCGGCGCCGGGCACATGCTGCCGCTGGAGCGCACCGACGAGGTCGCCGACCGCATCGTCGAGCTGATCCCCGGCTGAGCGGGACCGCGCCCGCGCCGGATGAACGGCCCGCTCGACCTCGGTCGGGCGGGCCGTCCGCGGCTCAGCCGTTCTGGAGGGGGAAGCCGGAGAGGCCCTTCCACGCCAGCGTCGTGATCAGCGTGATCGCCTCGTCGCGGCGCACCGACTCGGTCTCGTCCAGCCAGTAGCGCGCGGTCACCTGGCTCAGCCCCACCAGGCCGAACGCCAGCAGCCGCGCCCGCTCCGGGTCGAGGCCCGCGTCCGCGGTGACGGCCTCGGCGACCGCGTCCACGCAGTCCGACAGCGCGCCGTCCACCGCCTTGTCCACCGACGGCTCCCCGCGCAGGTCCGATTCGAAGACGAGCCGGAACGCCTGCCCCTCGCCGTCGACGAACTCGAACAGCGCGCCGACCGCCGCGCGCACCCGCTGCTTGTTGTCCGGAGTGGTCTCGATCGCCTGCCGGACCCGGCGCACCAGCTCGCCGCCGTGCATCTCCACCAGCGCCAGGTACAGCTCCAGCTTGCCGGGGAAGTGCTGGTAGAGGACGGGTTTGCTGACGCCCGCGTGCTCGGCGATGTCGTCCATCGCGGCCGCGTGGTAGCCGTTGGTGACGAACACGTGCTGGGCAGCGGTGAGCAGTTGTGCCCGGCGGGCGTCGCGGGGCAGCCGAACGCCCCTGCTCGGCTGCGCGGCGGTCTCCGTCATGCCTGCCTCCACCCGTCCTTCCGTCACGTGCTGGGCTTCTCCAGCCGGGAAGCACAACCTTACTCGCCGGTAAAGGCCGTTCTCGACCTCATCCGGCGCCGCGTCGCACTCCCGGGGCATGCTGAAACCATGCGGACGAGCCCGCGACACCTCGACGCGGCGGCACCCGGCGGCGGGCTGACCAGGGTTCCGCTCCGGCTCGGCGCCGTCCCGGCGCGGTTGCCCGGCGTGCCGTCGCCCGGCAGGCACGTGCCGTTGATCACCGAATCCGGTCCGTTGCGGGTGCACGTCCGCGAGACGGGCGGGCCGGGCGCGGAGACCGCCGTCTACCTGCACGGACTCGCCGGATCCGCCTCGAACTGGACGGACCTCGCGGCGGCGCTCGCGCCGAACCTGCGCGGCCTCGCCGTGGACCTGCCCGGGTTCGGGCGCTCGGTGCCGCCGGACCGCTTCGACTACTCCGGCGAGCAGCACGCGCACGTGGTGATCCGGCTGCTGGAGGAGTCCGGGGCCGGCGCGGTTCACCTGGTGGGCAACTCCTTCGGCGGAGCGGTGGCGGTGCTCGTCGCCGCGCACCGGCCGGACCTGGTGGCCTCGCTGACGCTGATCTCCCCGGCCGTGCCCGACCTGCGCCCGGACCCGCGGCGGATGTCGGACCCGCGCATCCCGCTGACCCGGCTGCCGCTGCTCGGCCCGGCGGTGCGCCGCAGGCTGGCCGCGGTACCGCCGGGGGAGCGGGCCCGGCGGCTGCTGGAGCTGTGCTTCGCCGAGCCGGGCGCGGTGCCCGCGGACCGGTTGGACGCCGTCGTCGAGGAGTTCCGGGAGCGCGCCGGGTTCGACTGGGCCGAGGCCGCGCTGGACCGCACCACGACCGGGCTGGTCCGCTCCTGGCTCGCGCCGCCGTGGCGCTCCCCGTGGCGGCTGCTGCCGCTGGTGCAGGCCCCGAGCCTGGTGGTGTGGGGCGCCGCCGACCGCGTCGTCGGCGTCCGCAAGGCGCCGCGCACCGCCCGCGAGCTGCGGCGCGGACGGCTGCTGGTGCTGCCGCGCACCGGGCACGTCGCCCAGCTGGAGCGGCCGCGGGTGGTGGCCGCGGCGGTGCTCGGCATGCTCGACGAGGTCGAACTCGGGCATTGGTGACCAGCCGCCCCGAAACGGGTGATCTTCGAATCGGCGGCGGATCCCGCTGGCCACAGCCTCGTTGGCCACGATCGTGCTGTGGCAGGCTTGTACCGTGCCGCGCCCCCCGAGACGACCCCGTGACGCCGCCGCAGGCCGTTCGGACCCGGCGGGCGGTTCCGCCGCCCCCCACGCGCGCCGCACGCCCCGCCCCGACGAACCGCTGGCGGCCTCGTGGCGGCCGTTCGACGAGCGCGACTACGACCTGGACGAGCCGGAACCGCCGCGGCGCACGCGGAACGGGGCCTGGTCGCTGTACGGCTGGCGGATCTACGCGGTCCCGCTGCTGGTGGTGGTCACCGCGCTGGCCGTGTTCCAGTCCGTCGACCCGGACGCCCAGCAGCTCGGCGAGGGCGGCACCTCGCACCTGCGGGCACCGGACGTGCCGGAGGCCCCGGTCGTGACCGAGGCGCCGCCCGGCCGGACCTACCGCGCGGACATGTTCTCCGCCGAACTCCCGCCGGGCTCCCCGGTGCCGGAGGTCGGCGGGCGCACCTTCACCGTGCTGCCCGGCACCTCGCCGAAGGTCGGCACCGGCGGCGACCTGTACCGCTACACCGTGGAGGTCGAGGTCGGGGTGAAGCTCGCGGAGGGCAACGACTCGTTCGCCCAGCTCACCCAGGAGACCCTCGCCGACCCGCGCAGCTGGACCAACCCGGAGGCGGGCGACATCGCGCTGCAGCGGGTGGACGGCTCGGCGTCCCCGGACTTCCGGGTGACGCTGGTCAGCCAGAACACGGCGCGGGAGATCTGCGGCTACGGCAGCGGGTTGCCGTTCGACACGTCCTGCCGGATCTCCGACCGGGTCTACATCAACGCGGCCCGCTGGGTGCGCGGCGCGGTCGCCTTCGAGGGCGACATCGGCACCTACCGGCGGTACGCGATCAACCACGAGGTGGGCCACGTCTTCGGCAACGGGCACGTGCCGTGCGGGGAGCAGGGCGGCTTGGCGCCGGTGATGATGCAGCAGACGTTCAGCACGTCGAACAACGAGCTGCACGAACTGAACAAGGCGGTGCCGCAGGGTACCGAGATCCCCGCCGACGGCTTCGTCTGCAAGTACAACGCCTGGCCGTTCCCCGTCGGCGGATCAGGCAGCTGAGGCGGGTGCGCTCGACCACTCCGTTCCCGCATGGTGGGAGTAGTTTGGGAAGCGGGAAGACCATCCGCCACTCTGGCGTTGCACCTTCCGCGCCCGTCCGGCCCCGCCGAACTCGGGCGCGGACGCTCGTCGTGCTCGCGCCAGCGGGTGAACGACGAGGTGAGGACCACTGAGGAGGAGCTGGGAGATGTCCGGCGATTCAGCCCAGGCAACGACGCTACCGCCG
This sequence comes from Saccharopolyspora sp. 7B, assembly GCF_020177435.1. Classification (NCBI taxonomy): domain Bacteria; kingdom Bacillati; phylum Actinomycetota; class Actinomycetes; order Pseudonocardiales; family Pseudonocardiaceae; genus Saccharopolyspora; species Saccharopolyspora sp. 7B. The sequence goes on from NZ_JAIUKC010000035.1 coordinate 84,627, forward strand.
CTCGTCGAGCCGGCGGCGGAGTTGACCAAGGAAGAGGTCGCGCGCTACAGCCGCCACCTGATCATCCCGGATGTCGGGATGGACGGGCAGAAGCGGCTGAAGAACGCGAAGGTCCTGGTGATCGGCGCCGGTGGGCTCGGCAGCCCCGCGCTGCTGTACCTGGCCGCGGCCGGGGTCGGCACCATCGGCATCGTCGAGTTCGACGCCGTCGACGAGTCGAACCTGCACCGCCAGGTCATCCACGGCCAGTCCGACCTGGGCAGGCCGAAGGCGGAGTCGGCGCGCGACTCGATCGCCGAGATCAACCCGTTCGTCCAGGTCAACCTGCACCAGGTGCACCTGTCCTCGGACAACGCGCTGGGCATCTTCGCCGACTACGACCTGATCCTGGACGGCACCGACAACTTCGCGACCCGCTACCTGGTGAACGACGCGGCGGTGCTGTCCGGCAAGCCCTACGTGTGGGGCTCGATCTTCCGGTTCGAAGGCCAGGTCAGCGTGTTCTGGGAGGAGAAGGGCCCGAACTACCGGGACCTCTATCCCGAGCCGCCGCCGCCCGGGATGGTGCCGTCCTGCGCCGAGGGCGGCGTGCTGGGCGTGCTGTGCGCCTCCATCGGTTCGATCATGGCCACCGAGGCGGTCAAGCTGATCACCGGCATCGGCGAGACGCTGCTCGGGCGCCTGATGATCTACGACGCGCTGGAGATGAGCTACCGCACCGTCAAGATCCGCAAGGACCCGAACGCGACGAAGATCACCGAGCTGATCGACTACGAAGCGTTCTGCGGCGTCGTCTCGGACGACGCGCAGCAGGCCGCGGTGAACAGCACGATCACTCCGCGTGAGCTCAAGGAGAAGTTCGACCGCGGCGACAAGTTCGAGCTGATCGACGTCCGGGAGCCGCACGAGTACGAGATCGTCAAGATCGACGGATCCACGCTCATCCCGAAGGACCGCATCCTGTCCGGCGCCGCGCTGGCGGAACTGCCGCAGGACCGGCAGATCGTGCTGCACTGCAAGTCCGGCGGCCGCTCCGCCGAGGCGCTCGCCGCGCTGCACAAGGCCGGGTTCTCGGACGCGGTCCACGTCGGTGGCGGTGTCCTCGGATGGGCGAACGAGGTCGACCCGAGCCTGCCGACCTACTGATCGACCCCGCCGCCCGCGTCCGGGCGGTGGGGGGGGGCCGAGCCACCGCGCGAAGAACGGCGACATTCCCTGCTCAGCGCAGGTGGTACCGGCCCGGCCCCCGCACACGAGGGGGCCGGGCCGGGCGGGGGGGGGGCGCGCCCCCCCCCGGGGGGCGGGTTGCCCCGGGCCCGGGTCTGGGGGGGGGCGGGCCCCCCATGGGGGGGGGGCGGTGTAGGGGCTGGGCCGGGGG
>NZ_JAIUKC010000036.1:0-22319 GCF_020177435.1 Saccharopolyspora sp. 7B
GGGGGGGGCGCCCCCCCCCGGCCCCAAACCCGCCCCAATCCCCGCCCCGCGCGGGGGGTCCCGCCCCGCCCCCCCCCCCCCGGGGGGGCGGGGGCCGGTCGTCGTCGGGCCGCGCCGCCGCCCGGTTCACGATTTCCCCCGGACCATGATCTGCGGAGCGCCTGACCCCCATTCGGGGATCTCCGATGTAGCGTCTGCGCCGTGACTGGAACTCCGGAGCCGCCCCCGTCGCACGTACGAGCGGCGTTCGGTGCGCGCGGGGAGGACGCCGAACTGCTCAACGGCGGCGTCGCCTGGCGTTGCGGCGAGGTCGTGCTCAAACCGGCCGCGAACACCGCCGAAGCCGCCTGGGTGGCGCAGACCCTGGACCTGCTGGAACCGGACGAGGTGCGGGTCGGCAGACCGGTCCGCTCCACCGACGGCCGCTGGGTGGTCTCCGGCTGGTCCGCGAGCCGCGACATCACCGGACGGCCGGAACCGCGGCACGACGAGGTCGTCGCCATGTCGCTGCGGCTGCACGCGGCGAGCAGCGTGCTCACCCGGCCCCGGTTCCTCGACGCGCGGCAGGACATCTACGCGCTCGCGGACCGGATGTCGTGGGGCGAGGAGGACTACCCGCTGCCGCTGGACAAGGGCGGCCGGCTCTACGACGTGCTCGCCGGATCGCGGCGCCGCACCCAGCTGCGCCCGCAGGTGGTGCACGGCGACCTGTTCGGCAACGTGCTGTTCGCGGGCAACGCCCCGCCCGGCATCATCGACTTCTCCCCGTTCTGGCGGCCCGCGGAGTGGGCGGCGGCGGTCGCGGTGATCGACGCGCTGTCCTGGGGCGGCTCGGACGCGGCGATCGTGGAGCGCTGGTCGCACCTGACGGACTGGCCGCAGGCGCTGCTGCGCGCGCTGCTGTTCCGGCTCGCGGTGCACGCGCTGCACCCGCGGTCCACCACGGCCTCGCTGGGCGGGCTGGAGCACGCGTCGCAGATGGTGCTCGAAGTGCTCTGACCCGCCCCGGCGCGCCCGCCCGCGCGGGTGTGACGATGGTGCGGTGGCAGAGGACGTCGAGGACACCGAACCGCTGCGCGGGTTCACCGCGGGCATCACCGCCGAGCGCAAGGCGGCGGAGCTGGGCGCGCTGCTGGCCCGCCGCGGCGCCCGGGTGCGCTACGGCGCGGCGATGCACACCGTCCCGGTCGGCGACGACGCCGAGCTGACCGCGGCGACCGAAGCGGTGCTGGCCCGGCCGGTGCAGCACGTGGTCGCGGTGACCGGCAGCGGGTTCGGCGGCTGGATCGAGTCGGCTCGGGCGCGCGGCGCGGGGGAGCGGCTGCTGGCGCACCTCGGCTCGGCGGAACTGCTGGCGCGGGGCGCGAAGGCGCGCGGCGCGATCCGCGGCGCCGGGCTGCGCGAGAGCTACACGGCGCCGACCGAGGAGGTCGCCGACGTGCTCGACCGGCTGCTCGCGCAGGGCGTGGCCGGGGCGCGGGTCGTGGTGCAGCTGCACGGCGATCCGATGACCGACTTCCGGGAGCGGCTGCGCGCGGCGGGCGCCGAGGTGCTGCCGATCGTGGTGTACCGCTGGACCGACCCGGTCGACCTCGGGCCGCTGGACGCGCTGATCGACGCGGTGATCGACGGCGAGGTGCGGGTGCTGCCGCTGACGAGCGCGCCCGCCGCGACGAACTTCCTGGCGCGGGCGCGGCGGACCGGCCGCGGCGAGGCGCTGCTGGCGGCGCTGCGGACGAACGTGCTCATCGCCTGCGTCGGCCCGGTCACGGCGGCCCCGATCGCCCGCGAAGACCTGCCGCACGTGCTGCCGGAGCGCGCCCGGACCGCGGCCCTGGTCCGCCTGATCGCGGACGAGGCACCCCGCTTCGCCCGCGGCGACGGCTGATCCCGCGGCGCTCGATCCACCTCGGCGGTTGACCCTGCGGCCGATCCACTGCGGCGGTCGGTCCACGGGGCGGTCGGCGCTGCGACGGCCCGACTACTGCGGCGGCCGGTCCACCGGGACGGCTGATCCCGCGGCGCTCGGTCCCGGCGGCGGGGACGATCAGGCCGGGCCGGACCAGCGGTAGCGGCGCATGTTGACGCGCGGGCCGTCGGCGAGCACGCCCTCCGCCCGCAGCAGCTCCAGCTGGCGCCTGCGGAGGTGCTCGGCGGTCCTGCCGTCGGAGCGCAGCACCCGGTGCCAGGGGATGTCGGCACCGTCCTCGGCGAGGATCCGGCCGACCAGCCGCGCGGAGCGCAGACCGGCCAGCTCCGCGACGTCGCCGTAGCCGAGCACCGATCCGGCGGGGATGGAGACGACCACGGCCCGCACCCGTTCCAAGGTTTCCTCGTCCACCCGGGCAGTCTCGCAGAGCAACGGGCCCGGCAGGACCAGGTGATCGGAGCGGCGGGCCGGCGCCGGGGAGCAGCCGCTATTACAAGCGGCGAATGCCATCGAGCACGGCCTGCAGCAGGTCGTGGTCCGGTGGGCGCTGCGGGGTCAGCGGAACGCTCAGCGCACCCTCGTCGAGCAGGTCCGAGACCAGGACCTTCGCCACCACCACCGGGATCTCCAGCGCCGCGGCCAGGTCGGCGATCGACCTCGGCCGCGCGCACAGCAGCAGGATCCGCTCCCGGTCGGCGTCCCACTCGGCCGCGTCGTCCGGTTCCGGGACCGCGACGACGAGGGTGCCGCGGTCCAGCTCGGCGGCGGCCGCGCGGGTGCGGCCGCGGGTCATCGCGTACGGGCGCACGAGCGGGCCGGCGGCGCTGTCGCGCCACCCGTCCCCGCCCGTCCGCCGCGAGGTCACGTCGCCGTCGGCGTCAGCCGGGAGCGGGGTGCGGACTCGATGGCCCGGCCCGCCCGCTGGACGAACAGGTTGATCTCGTAGGCGATGAGGCCCACGTCGGCGTGCTCCTCGCCCAGCAGCGCGAGGCAGGAACCGTTGTCGGCGGCGGTGACGAACAGGAACGCGTGATCCATCTCCACCACGGTCTGCCGGATGCAGCCGCCGCCGAACCGGCGACCGGTGCCGCGCGCCAGCCCGTGCAGCGCGGACGCCGTCGCCGCCAGCGCCTCGGCGTCCACAGCGGACAGTTCCGGCGAGTGCTCGACCACCAAGCCGTCGGTGGAGAGCACGACGGCGTGGCGGGCCCCCGCGACTCGGCCGACCAGATCACCCAGCAACCGGCCCAGCTCGAAGTCGGTCGTGGTGCTCATGTCCTGCACTGCGCATCCCTCACTCATCGGTCGTGCCCGAGTCCGGGTCGGTCTTGCGGCCGCGGTCGGTGCCGCGCTGGATCGCCGACATCAGGGACCTGATCTCCGCGGCGGAGCGGGATCCCGCTGTCGACGCGTCCTCCTCTTCGGGTCGTTCGCGGGCCAGCTCGGGGGCGAGGCTGGCCTTCTTGCGGCGGCGCGGCAGCGGGACCGGTGGAGCGCCCGGTTCCGCGGCGCCGTCCGCTCCAGTGTCGTCGGTCGTGGCCTGGTCCGCGTCGGTGGCGCCGGAGGGCGCGGGGCCGGTGATCGACCGATGCCCGGTGGGATCGGTGATCGCCGGATCCGGGTCTTCCGGCCAGGTGACCGGATCCGCGTCGCCGGCGGGTTCCTCGGTCGGCCATGCCGCGTCGAACGCCGGTTCGGCGTGTTGCCCGGGCTCGATCGGTTCCCCTCCGTCCGCACGGTAGCCGCGCTCCGGCGGGGAGTCGTCGCCCGAAGCGGTGACTTCGGTTGACCTCTCGGGTGGCGTTCGTTCCAGCGTCGCGGAGTCGTCGGCGCGGGTGCCCGCTAGGTCCGGATCCTCCGCGTCGGACGGCCAGGGATGCTCGTCGGAGTCCGCGGCCGCCGGGGTTCCTCCCGCGGCGGGAGCGTCTTCGCCGTCCCGGGAGCCGGGGGCGGGGTTCGCGGTGGCCGGATCGACGTCCTCCGGGTCCGGGGCCGCCGCCTCCGCCGCGGTCGAGTCCTCGGGCCCGGATTCGTCGGCGGCGCGGTCGTCGGCGGCCGGGCCGGCATCGGGGTGTTCTGCCGTCGGGAACGCCGGATCGGTGCTCTCGGCGTCGGCGGTGGTCGTGCCGACGGGGTCGGCGTCCGCCGCGCTGCCGGTGGATTCCGCCGCGGCCGCGCCGGAATCCGGTCCGGAGACCTCGTCCGACCGCGCGTCCGCGGTGTTCGCGACGCTGGTGCGCGCGGTCTCGGCGTCCGCGGGCCAGGCGTCCGCGGGCAGCGCCGTCTCGAAGCCGGTGTCCGCGAGCTCGATCGCCCCGGCGGTCGCCGCTTCCTCCGCGCGGATCCGCGGGAGCTGCGAGGTGTGCGCCTCCGCCGGGTCCGGCTCGACCGGTTCCACGATGAGCTTCGACGGCAGCAGCACGACCGCCCGCGTCCCGCCGTAGGCGGAGGTGCGCAGCTCCACCGAGATCTCGTGCCGGTCCGCCAGCCGCGCCACCACGAACAGCCCGAGCCTGCTGTCGGAGCGCAGCGCCATCGCGTCGAACTCCGGCGGCCCGGACAGCATCGCGTTCGCCGCCTCCAGGTCCTCGTCGGCGAGGCCGAGCCCGCGGTCCTCCACCTCGACGACGACGCCGCGGGCCACGGTGTGGCTGTGGATGTTCACCCGGGATTCCGGCGGGGAGAACGAGGTGGCGTTGTCCAGCAGCTCCGCCAGCAGGTGCACGGTGTCGGCGACCGCGTCGCCGTGCAGCGCCAGGTCCGGCGGCCGCTGCACCCGCACCCGCGCGTAGTGCTTGGTCTCGGCGACGGCGCTGCGCAGCACGTCGGCGAGCTCGATGGGGCGGGACCAGCGGCGGCCCGGCCGGCCACCGCCCAGGATGATCAGGTTCTCGGCGTTGCGCCGCGCCCGGGTGGCGAGGTGGTCCAGGCCGAACAGCAGCGCCATCCGGTCCGGGTCCTGCTCCTCGCGCTCCAGCCGGTCGATCGTGGTGAGCAGCCGGTGCACCAGCGCCTGGCTGCGCCCGGCGATGCCGAGGAACACGGTGTGCACGCCTTCGCGGGCCTGCGCCTCCTGCACCGCCGCGGACACGGCGGTGCGCTGCGCGGTGTTGAAGGCCTCGGCGACCTGACCGATCTCGTCGCGGCCGTAGTCGAGGTGGGCGACTTCGCGATCGAGGTCGACGCGTTCACCGCGGCGCAGCCGGGCCACGATCTCCGGGAGCTGCCCGTCGGCCAGCACCAGCGTGTCGTCGCGCAAGCCGTTGAGCCGCCGGGACAGCCCGCGGGACACCCGCAGCGCGACGAGGATCGCCGCCAGCACCACCAGCAGCGCGAGCACGCTGCCCACGGCCACCTGGAGCAGGTTGCGGTCCCCGGCCTCCATCCCGGCCGCGGCGGTGCGCTGCGCCTGGGTGGAGGCAAGCGTGGTGAGGTCGTCGGCGACGAGGTCGCTGGTGATCAGCCAGTCGTTCACGTCGATCGACGGCGGCCCCGCGACGGACGGGTCCGAATCGGACCACGGCCCGAGCGCGACGAGCTGCTCCTCCAGCTCGGCGAGGTGCCGGAACTGCGGGGCGGAGGTGATCTCGGTGTACCGGGCCCGCACGCCCGGCGGCGCCGAGTCGGCCTGGGACCGCAGTTCCAGGTGGTAGGCACCGCTGAGCCGGGTGAACTCCAGGTGGTCGGCGGCGGTGAAGGTGCCGCCGCGCAGCCCGTCGGTGACCAGCGAGGCGGCCCGGGACATCCGGTCGGCGGCGGTGAAGAACCCGGCCGCGCGCAGCCCGCCCTGGGTGACCGTCGAGTCGGGGAACAACCGCGCCTGCTGCTCGAACAGCGCGGACCCGGCGTCGACGAACCCGTTGTAGTAGCCGTGGATCCGCGCCCGGTCGGTCTGCGCACCGTCCACTTCGGCCCGGATCACGGGTAGTTCGGCGATGATCCCGTCGAGCGAGCGCATCCGGTCGGCGACCGCGTCCGGCGCCTGCTGGAGCGTCGGGTCGGCGGCTTCGCGCATCGCGGTCAGCGCCCCGTCGGTGGCGGCGCGCTGCCGGTCGAGCCGGTCGCGCACCGAGCCGGGCGCGGCCTGGTCCGGCGCGGTCGCGTACAGCAGGCTCAGCGTGCGTTCCTTCTGCGCCGAGGCCAGGACCCGCATCGCGGGCAGCGACACGTCGCGCACCCCGGCGGCGATGCCGCGCAGGTGGAACCCGTCGTAGAGGGTGACGCCGCTGATCGTCGTCCACAGCACCAGCAGCGCGATGCCGGGGATGAGGACCACGCCGTAGAGGCGGTCGCGGATGCTGCGGCGGCCCTTGCGCCAGTCATCGAGCTTCTGCACTACGTCCCACCCGTGTGTGCCGGTGCCCGCGACGAGGCGCGTCGCGGTGGTCTCGGCGGCGTGCGAGGCACCGACGCCGTCCTGAGCGGACGTCGTGCTGAGGGAGACGGGTTCGCGGGGCGTGGCGATCGGACGCGCGGCCCGGTGTCCCCCGACTTCGCTGTTCCCGCATGAAACCGCCGCGATGATAGCACGGCAAGATCAACTGGGGGGACGGTGGAGCGGTGTGGCGCCGCACGGCCCAGCCGGTGCTGGACCGTGCGGCGCAGTCCCGCGCGAGCTGCCGGATCAGCCGGCGAAGCCCGCCACGATGGACGAGTACTCCCACGGCTGCTGCTCGGCGCCGCTGCAGCTGCTGGCGTCGCCACCGCCGTCGCACGGCCGGTCGCGGTTGACCGACCAGAAGGTGAAGCGGCCGAGGCCCTTCTCCTTGGCGTAGTCCGCCATCTTCTGGAAGGCGGCCACGTCGACGTGCTCGGCCTCCTGGTCGGTGTCGCCGTTCATCGAGGAGATGCCGACGTGGGCGTAGGCGGCGGCCTCGTCGTAGCCGAAGGTCGTCGCCACCTGCTCCTTGAGCGCCTCGGTGGTGGTGATGGTGTCCTGCGCCATGTCGGTGCCGTTGAAGTCGAACGGCATCTGCGTCCACACGTCGATGTCCGCGCCGATCTCGGCGGCCTTCGCCAGCATCGCCGTGCCGTTCTCGTTCGGCCCGGTGGTGGTGGTGCCGAAGGTGACGACGGTCTTGATGCCCGGGTTCGCCTCCTTCGTGATCTTCAGGGCCTCGATCACGCGGTCCCGGGAGGCGGGGTTCTCGACCTCGGTGCTCTCGATGTCGACGTCGATGGCCTTGAGGTCGTAGGCGTCGATCAGCTTCTGGTAGGCGCCGGCCAGGGACTGCGCGTCGGTGCAGACCTCGCCGAGCTTGTTGCCGCTCCAGCCGCCGATCGAGGGGACGACGTCGCCGCCACCGGCGCGGATCTCGTCGATGGTGGCCTTGTCCTGGCCGTCCAGCGGCCGGGTGCCGTCCCAGGCCGGGTTGCAGGTGCCGTCGGCGTTGATGAAGGCGAGCGTGAAGTCCTTGACCCCGCTGGCCTGCTGCACCTCGCCCGGCGACGGCGGGTTGCCCCAGCCGTTGTAGAGGTAGGGCGAGGCCGCGACGGGGCTCTCGGCCTTCGGCGCGACGTCCTGGTTCGCGCTGAGCGCGGGCGCGGCGGACAGGGTGGCCGCGCAGGCGACGGCGACACCGGTACCGGCCAGGGTGAGCACGTTCTTGCGGAGCTTGCCCACTGGTCCTCCTTCGGGGTTCCCGTGTTCTGGGGGCCGCGGTCGGGGTCCGCAGCACAGCGGGACTCTCGCAGAACCCAAAATTGGTTCGTACCACCAAAAGAATTATTCGCCTGGGCCCTTCGGGGCCTCGGCGCCGCTTTTCTGTCCTGTTCTGTATCGGCCCTGGCCAGCGAATTGGTGTGTCCACAAGGGAGTTCCTGATCCGCATTCACAGCAGAATGGGAAAAGGGTGGGAAATTACCGTTTGCCCGACCGCGCGGTGGGCGGCACCGCGCCGCGCGGCCCCGGGTCGGCTCGCGGAACCCCGGCCCCGCGTGCGGTTCGCCTGGATCGCACGGCGTGGCCTGCGGCTTCGGTGTCGGCGGCCCGTGATTCCATCGGGGGCATGCCCGCCTCGAACAGCGCCCCCGGCCGGGAGCGCGAGACGTCCCGCCGCTCCGCGCCGGGAGAGCAGCACCGCCGCTCCGCACCCGTCCTGGTGCGCCGTTCCGGCGGGGAGCGGCGGCTGCGCTGGGACGAGCCCGCCCGGCGCGTGCTGGACGGTGACGGCGGCTTCGTGCGGGTCCTCGGCGGGCCCGGCACCGGCAAGAGTTCGCTGGTAGCCGAGGCCGCCGCCGACCGCATCCTGCGCGGCGGCGCCGACCCGGAGAACGTGCTGGTGCTGACCTCCGGCCGTGCCGCCGCGACCCGGATGCGCGCGCAGATCACCCGGCGGCTCACCGCCGGAGCCGGGCTGCGCACCGCGCCGGAACCGCTGGTGCGCACCGTGCACTCGTACGCGTTCGCGGTGCTGCGGCTGCAGGCGGTGCGCACCGGGGCCCCGCCGCCCCGGATGCTCAACGGACCCGACCAGGACGCGCTGGTGCGCGAACTGCTCGACGGGGACATCGAAGGCGGCGCGCGGGACTGGCCGGAGTCGCTGCGCGCCGCGCTGCCGGTGGAGGGCTTCGCCGGGGAACTGCGCGACCTGCTGCTGCGGGTCGCCGAACGCGGCATCGGCCCCGCCGAGCTGATCGAACTGGGGGAGCGGCACGACCGCCCGGAGTGGGTGGCGGCCGGCCGGTTCGGCGTGCAGTACGAGCAGGTGACGCTGCTGCGCGGTGGCGGGCACGGCGGCGCCGAGCTGGACGCGGCCGAACTCGTGGCCCAAGCGCTGCTGGCCTTCGACACCGACCCGGAGCTGCTGGCGGCCGAGCAGGACCGGGTGCGCCACCTGCTCGTCGACGACGCCCAGCACCTCGACCCGCAGCAGTTCGCGCTGCTGCGCAGGCTCGGCGGCACCGCCCGCGAGTTCCTGCTCGCCGGGGACCCGGACCAGGCGGTGTTCTCCTTCCGCGGCGCCGACCCCGGCTGCCTCACCGGAGCCGCGGCGGACCGCACCGAGGTGCTCACCACCGGGCGCCGGATGTCCCCCGCGGTGCACGCCGCCGTCGGCAGGCTGATCGACGGCCTGCCCGGCGCCGGACCGCAGCGCGCGCTGCGCCCACCGGAGGGTGACGGCGGCTCGGTGCAGGTCCGGCTGCTCGGCACCCAGGCCCAGGAGGCCGCGTGGGTCGCCGACCAGCTGCGCCGCGCGCACCTGCTGGACGAGGTGCCGTGGTCGGACATGGCGGTGATCGTGCGCTCCACCGGCCAGTCGTTGCCGGTGCTGCGCCGCGCGCTGCTCGCCGCCGGCGTGCCGCTGGTGCTGCCGGTGGACGACGTGCCGCTCGCGCACCGCACCGCGGTCCGGCCGCTGCTGACCCTGGTGTACTGCGCGGCGAACCCGGCGGCGCTGGACCCGGACGCCGCCGAGCAGCTGCTGACCTCCCCGCTGGGCGGGGCCGATCCGCTGGCGCTGCGCCGGTTGCGGCGCGGGCTGCTGCGGCTGCAGAAGGCCACCGGCGGCCAGCGCTCCAGCGGTGAGCTGCTGGTGGAGGTGCTGCACGACCGGGACCGGCTCGCCGGGCTGGAGGACGCCGCGGCCCGCCCGGCGCGGCAGGTCGCCGCGCTGCTGGCGACCGCCGCCGAAGTGTCCGGCAAGGGCGTGGAAGAGGCGCTGTGGCGGGTGTGGAAGGCCTGCGACCTGGAGCGGCGCTGGGTCGCCGCCTCGGAGCGCGGCGGCATCGCGGGCGCCCAGGCGGACCGGGACCTGGACGCGGTGGTGGCGCTGTTCGACGCCGCCGCCCAGTACGCCGACCGCAAACCCGGTTCCGACATCGCCGGGTTCGTGGAGGAGCTGCGCAAGCAGCGCATCACCGGCAGCAGCCTCGCCGCGACCGCCCCGGCCGGTGACGCGGTGTCGGTGCTGACCGCGCACGCGTCGGCGGGCCGCGAGTGGGAGGTGGTGGCGATCCCCGGCGTGCAGGAGGGCACCTGGCCGGACCTGCGGCTGCGCGGGTCCTTGCTGCACACCGGCCGGCTGGTGGACCTGCTGGCCGGGGTCGACGAGCAGGAGCGGGTGTCGGCGACCGCGCCGCTGCTGGCCGAGGAGCGGCGGCTGCTGCTGGTCGCGGCGGGCCGCGCGCGGCGGACGCTGCTGGTGAGCGCGGTGCGCGGCGAGGACGAGCAGCCGTCCCGGTTCCTCGACGAGCTGGAGGGCGTCAGCACCGACGCCGAGCAGCGCCCGCTGCTGCGCCCGGAACGCGGGCTGGTGCTGGGCGAACTCGTCGCCGAGCTGCGCAAGGTGGTGTGCGACGGCGAGGCCAAGCCGGGCCGCCGGGAGCGCGCGGCGACCCAGCTCGCCCGCCTCGCCCGCGCCGGAGTTCCCGGCGCCGACCCGGATTCCTGGTACGGCCTGCCGGAGAGCTCCACCGCGCAGCCGCTGACCGGGCCGGGCGAAGCGGTCCGCATCTCACCGTCCACAGTGGACGTACTGAGCAAGTGCCCGCTGCGCTGGATGGTGCAGCGCCACGGCGGGGAGGATGCCGCCGAACTCGCCTCCGTCACCGGGACCCTGGTGCACGCGCTGGTGGAGAAGGCCGCCGAAGGCGCCGACCGCGAACAGCTCCGCACCGCCCTCGACGAGGCGTGGCAGCACGTCGACGCCGGGGCGCCCTGGTTCTCCCGGCACGAGCGGCGCCGGGTGGAGGGCATGCTCGACGCGTTCCTCGGCTGGCTGGAGAGCTCCCGCGCCGAACTCACCCAGCTCGGCGTGGAGCGGGACCTGGACCTGGAGGTGCCGAGCCGCGAAGGCGGCCCGCGGCTGCGGCTGCGCGGCCGGGTCGACCGGCTCGAAGCCGACGGCGACGGCAGGCCCGTCGTGGTGGACGTGAAGACCAGCAAGTCCGCGGTCAGCGGGGACGAAGCGCAGGAGCACCCGCAGCTCGCCGTGTACCAGCTGGCCGCCGCGCTCGGTGCCTTCGCAGGGGAGTCCGGGGACTCCGACGGGGACGACGAGCGCGCCGAACCCGGCGGCGCCCGGCTGCTCTACGTCGCCAAGCCGTCCCGGCAGGGCGGGTGGACCGAACGCGCGCAGGACGGGCTCGACGAGGAACGGCTGCGGGTGTGGCTGGACGTCGTGCAGGACGCGGGCGCCGCCAGCGTCGGTCCCGCCTACGTCGCCGCCGAGAACTCCGACTGCCCGCGCTGCCCGGCCCGCCCGTCCTGCCCCGTCCACCCGGAAGGCCGCCAGGTCGGGCAGTGACGGGACGTCCGAGCGGTATGGCCTGCGTCACCTCCGGCTCGCTAGCCTGGTGATCCCGCGGGTGATCGGCTCGGTCGGCCGCGCGCAGCTCGATACCGCGAAGAGGTGGTCGCAGTGGCCGACGAACTCGCAGGGAAGACCATCGGCGAACGCATCCAGATCATCCGGGAGCGGCGCGGCAAAACCCGGCCGGTCGTGGCCGGTCTCGTCGGGCGATCACCGGAGTGGTTGAAGGCGGTGGAGAAGGGGCGGCTGCACACACCCCGCCGGGAGAAGCTCGTCGAGCTGGCGAGCGCGCTGGGCGTGCGGGACGTCGCCGAGCTCACCGGCGGCGCGCCGCTGGGCGGCTTCACCGAGCGCTGCTCGCACGACGCCGTTCCCGCCGTGCGCGAGGCCATCGAGGAGACCGCGCTGACCGTGTCGGCGGAGTCCTGCCCGGCACCGGCCGCGTTGCGGGAGCGGGTCGCCGATGCCTGGGCGCTGTGGCATTCCTCGCCCACACCGCGGAAATCGGTCGGTCGGGTGCTGCCGCAGATCATCCGGGACGGCCGCACCGCGGTCCGGATGCTCGACGGCGCGCAGCGGCGCGAAGCGCACGTCGCGCTGTCCGCCGCGTACGCCCTCGCCGAGCAGCTGCTCGCGTGGGTGGCGGACTCGGCGCTGCTGCGGCTGGCGGCCGACCGGTGCATGACGTCGGCGGAACTGGCCGACGATCCGGCCGCGCTCGCCGGGGCCGCGTGGGTGGTGGGCAACGTGTGGCGAGCGACCGGTCGCGAGGACGACGCCGTGCGTCTCGTGGACGACGCGGCCGCGCTGCTCCAACCGCGGCTGGATTCGGCGGACGACTCGGTTCGCGCGCTGTGGGGCGCCTGCCGGCTGCACGGCGCGATCAGCGCGGCCCGGACCGGTCGCGAAGGCGACGCGCTGCGCAGGCTCGACCAGGCCGAGGCGATGGCGGATCGGCTGCCGCAGCGGTACGCGCACCCGTGGACGCTGTTCGGCCGGGCCAATGCGGCGGTGACCTCGGTGTCCGTGCAGGTCGACCTGCACCGCTCGGCGAGCGCGATCGACGCCGCCGTGCAGGTCGACCCGGACTCGGTGCCCTCGGTGGACCGGCGCGCCCGGCTGTGGCTCGAAACGGCCCGCGCCTACCACCAGCGCGAGGACCGCGCCGCGACGCTGCACGTGCTCCAGCGGGCGGTGCAGGCGGGGGAGGAGTCGATGCGCTGCCACCCGCTGGCCCGCGGCATCGCCGGTGAGCTGGTCACCTCCGGCGGCGGGATGGTGCGCACCGAGGCCCGCCGGCTGGCGGGACGACTGGGACTTACGGTCTGACCCGCTCGGTGAGGTACGTTCCGTGCCCCGTCGCGGCGGGGTGGCGATCGCCTCCCGGACTCGGCGCGATTCCGCCGACACTCCTCGCATGACCGATTCGACGGCTCCGCTCCCGACGCCCACCCCCGTTCCGGTGCGCTACCGGGCCGGCGAGGTGGGCGAGACCCGCCGCGTCGTGCACACCGCCACCTGGACGCCCGCGTGGTGCTACCGGGCGGTCTGCGGGGAGGAGATCGACGTGCACCGCGCCGAAGTCGTCGCCGCCGGCATGCCGTGCGTGGCCTGCATTCGCGCGCTCGCCCTGCGCGATGGTGGCCGGTCACCGGAGTAGGAGCACCGACCCGGCTCGTCGTCGTGATCCCCGACCCGGTGGCGAGCCGTGCTCGGTCGGTGACCGCACCCCCCGCGGTCCCGGCCGGGCGAACGGGTCGGGCCGGCGATGCCCCGGCACAGCCCTCGCCGGTCCGCGGCCGGTGGCGCGACACCCCCGGCGCGCCGCCGGCCACCCCGCCTGCGGGGTGAGATTCGCGATCAGGTCGGGCCGGAGCTCGAAAGGGGGCGCGGCGGGCCGCTACGTTGGTCGTGGATCCGGCAATGAAGGGGAAGTCATGGCGCAGCACTCGAACGGCCTGCACCACCACGGATACGTCGAGCGGTCCGCGCTGACGCACGCGTTGAGCGCCGCGGAACGGCGGATGCTCGACCCCGACGAGGTCATGCACTCGCCCGACGAGGTCGCCGCCTGGCTCGCCGGAACGCTGCGCGCCGCCATGGGACTCACCGAGGACGAGGTCGCGTTCACCGACGAGATCGAGATCTGGCTCGCCGAATCGCAGCGCGGCGAGACGATCGTGACCGGCCTCAACGACGGGCCGACGATCACCGCGGAGGCCGTGTACGACAGCAACTGCGAGTGCGAGCGGCAGCTGAAGCCGGTGTCCCCCACCAAGAAGCGCCGCTGAGCCCGCCGGTGCGGCCGGTCGTCCCGCGCGGGCCGACCGCAAGCTCCCCGCAAGATCGGATGCCCCGCCCGGACGGCGCCGCCGGCGGGGCGCTCAGCTGCGGCGACGGTGGTGAGTGCTAGAACCGGCGGGGAACCGGTGACGTGAGCGTGGAAGGGGATCGGGGCGTGTCGGAACTGCTCAGCCCGCACCGCATCGCCCAAGGGCTCGGGCTGCACCCGCCGACGCCCGAGCAGGCCGCGGTGATCGCCGCACCCGCCGAACCGGCGCTCGTCGTCGCGGGCGCGGGCGCGGGCAAGACCGAGACGATGGCCGCCCGCGTGGTGTGGCTGGTCGCGAACCGGCTCGTCACCCCGGAGCACGTGCTCGGCCTCACCTTCACCCGCAAGGCCGCCCGCCAGCTCGCCGACCGGGTGCGGGCGCGGCTGCGGCGGCTCGCCGGATCGGGCCTGCTCGACGAGGTGGACCCGAGCGGGGCGCTGCGCACCCAGGTCCTCGCCGAGGAACCGACCGTGCTGACCTACCACGCCTACGCGGGCAGGCTCGTCGGCGAGCACGGGCTGCGGATCCCGGTGGAGCCGGGCGCGCGGCTGCTCACCGGGACCGCGTCCTGGCAGCTCGCGCACCGGGTCGTGTCCACCTGGACCGAGGACCTGGACACCGAGAAGGTGCCGTCCACCGTCACGAGCTACCTGCTGTCGCTGGCCGGTGAGCTCGCCGAGCACCTGGTGCGCCCGGAACACCTGCGGGAGCACGCCGAACGGCTCAGCCGCCTCATCGAGGACGCGCCGCGGGCGAAGCGGCAGCGGGCCGAACTCCCGCAGGAGCTCACGAAGATCATCGCGGCGCAGCGGTTGCGGGCCGCGCTGCTGCCGCTGCTGGAGGCCTACCAGCAGCAGAAGCGGCGCGAAGCGGCGATGGACTTCGCCGACCAGATGTCGCTGGCCGCGCTGCTCGCCACCGAGCACCCCGAGGTGGTGGCGGGTGAGCGGGAGCGCTACGGCGCGGTGCTGCTCGACGAGTACCAGGACACCGGCCACGCCCAGCGCGTGCTGCTGCGCGCCCTGTTCGGCGGCGCCGCGCCCGGCACCGATCCGCTGCCGGTCACCGCTGTCGGCGACCCGGCGCAGGCCATCTACGGCTGGCGCGGTGCGAGCGCCGCGAACCTGCCCCGGTTCACCACCGACTTCCCGCGCGCCGAGGACGGCACCCCGGTGCCCGCCCGCCGCTACGGGCTGCTGACCAGCTTCCGGAACCCGCCGGAAGTGCTCAGCCTCGCCAACGCGGCCTCCGAGCCGCTGCGCGCCGCCGGGCTGGAGGTCGACGAGCTGCGCGCCCGCGACGGCGCCGGGGCGGGCGACATCCGCGCCGTGCTGGTCGAGGACGTGCGCACCGAACGGGACTGGGTGGCCGACCGGATCGCCGAGCAGTGGCGCGCGGCGCTCGACGAGACGGGCGCCCCGCCGACCGCGGCCGTGCTGGTGCGGCGGCGCTCCGACATGGCCGGGATCGCCGGTGCGCTGCGCGAACGAGGGCTGCCGGTGGAGGTCGTGGGGCTCGGCGGGCTGCTCGACGAACCGGAGGTGCGGGACCTGGTGAGCGCGCTGCGCGTGCTCGTGGAACCGCTGGCCGGGTCGGCGGCGATGCGGTTGCTCACCGGTTCGCGCTGGCGCCTCGGCGCCGCCGACGTGGCCGCGCTGTGGGACCGGGCCCGGCGGCTCGGCGCGGGCGCGGCCGAGGGCGGCGAGGAGGTCGCCGACCAGCTGCCCGGCGAGCACGCCGAACAGGCCGGGCTGGTCGACGCGCTCGACGACCCCGGCGCGCCGGAGGGCTACTCGGCCGCCGGGTACGAGCGGATCCGGCGGCTCGGCAAGGAACTTGCCGCGCTGCGGCGCAGGCTGGACCAGCCGCTGCCGGAACTCGTCGCCGACGTCGAACGCACCCTGCTGCTGGACATCGAGAGCCTCGCCCGCCCCGTCGGCGCCGGTCGCATCCACCTGGACGCGTTCGCCGACGTCGTCACCGACTTCGCCACCGCCAGCCCGTCCGCCCCGCTGTCCTCGCTGCTCGACTACCTCACCGCCGCCGAACGGGCCGAGGACGGGCTCGAACCCGGAGAGGTGGAGGTCGCCGAGGACCGGGTGCAGGTGCTCACCGCGCACGCCGCGAAGGGCCTGGAGTGGGAGGTGGTCGCGGTCCCGCACCTGGTGCAGCAGGTGTTCCCCGGCCGCAGGCACTCCGGTTCGTGGCTGACCTCCGTCACCCAGCTGCCCGCGACGATGCGGGGTGACGCGCAGGACCTGCCCGACCTGGACCTGGACCGGCTGGGCGGGATGGACCGCAAGGAGATCGCCGACGAGCTCAAGCGGCACGACGGCGAGTTCGAGGACCGGCGGCTCACCGAGGAGCGGCGGCTGCTGTACGTGGCGCTGACCCGATCCGAACGCGTGCTGCTGCTGTCCGGGCACTGGTGGCAGGAAGGCGGCAAGAAGCCGAAGGGGCCGTCGCCGTTCCTCACCGAACTGGCCGACGTGCTGCGCGGCACCGGCGCGGGCGAGATCCAGCGGTGGGCGGACGAACCCGGCGAGGACGCGGAGAACCCGCTCGCCGACGCGCTGCTGTCGATGTCCTGGCCCGCGGACCCGCTGGGGGAGCGGCGCAGCGCGGTCGCGGCGGGGGCGGACCTGGTGCGGGCCGCGATGGCCGCGCCGGAGCCCACGGCGGACCGGAGCGTCCCGGCCGGGGCGTCCCGGTCGGTGGTGGCGGGCCGGTCGGTGGTGGCGGGCCGGCTCGTCGAGGAACCGATCCCCGAGGAGCCCGGCTTCCCGGAGGAGCCCGGCTTCCCCGAAGAACCGGACTTCCCCGAAGAGCCCGAGTTCCTCGACGCGTCTGAACCGCCGGACGACCTGGAGCCGCCGGACGCGCCTGAACCACCGGACGACCTGGAGCCGCCGGACGATCCCGAACCACCGCCGGAACCCGACTTCCTCGACGAGCCGGCACCTCCCGAGGCGCCCGGAACCCCCGCCGAGCCCGCCGCACCGGACGTCCCGGCCGAGCCCGAACTCCCCGAAGCGGCAGGGGTTTCCGCGGACTTCGACGACCCCGAGGTCGACCCCGACGAGCTCAGCTGGGCCCGCGACGTCGACGTGCTGCTCGCCGAACGCGACGCCGCCGCCCGCCGCCGCGAGCAGGTCGTGCTGCCCGGGCACCTCTCGGTCAGCAGGCTCGTCGAGCTCGCCGCCGACCCGGAGGCGCTCGCGCGCCGGTTGCGCAGACCGCTGCCGATGCCGCCGAACCCGATGGCCCGCCGCGGCACCGCGTTCCACGCCTGGCTGGAGCACCGGTTCACCTCCAGCGCGCTGCTCGACGTGGACGAACTCCCCGGCGCCGCCGACGAGACCGCGCCGCCGCGCGAGGACCTCGCCGGGCTGCAGGAGGCGTTCCTGCGCGGTTCCTGGGCCGACCGGGTGCCGCACCGCGTGGAGGTGCCGTTCGAGACCCAGGTCGAAGGCGTCGTGCTGCGCGGCCGGATGGACGCCGTGTTCGCCGACGCCGACGGCGGCTGGACGGTGCTCGACTGGAAGACCGGCGCCGTCCCCGCCGACGACCAGGTGCCCGCGCTGGCCGTGCAGCTGGCCGCCTACCGGATCGCGTGGGCGGAACTCGCCGGCGTGCCGCTGGAGCGGGTGCGCGCGGCGTTCCACTACGTCCGGCACGACACGACGCTCAGCCCCGCGGACCTGTTCGACGGGGACGGGCTGCGCGAGCTGCTCACCTCGGTGCCGGACGTGTGAAGCACGATCGGGTTCAGACCGTCCACGACACGGGTGAGATCCACACCTTCGGGTGGCGGATCTTGTCGTAGCCCGTTCGGACGCATGAACATGCTCGGGATGGATCAGAACACGGAGTGGAAGCTCAACACCCCGCCCGAGGCGGAAGTCGTCGTGGACACCGACGTGCTGTCGCTGCGCGTGCCGCTCGTCCGGGTGAGCCGCGACGACGCGGGCACCTGGTCGTTCACCGGCCCCGGCGGCGAATCCCGGCCCACCAAGCGGACCATGCTCAACGCGGTCGTCGGCGCCTGGCCGCACGTGGCGGCGCTGTCCGACCTGGAACCGGGCGGCAGCGTCGTGTGGTCCTGGGCCAAGCACGGCTGGACCGGCGAGTTCGAGTGCCGCTGCGGCAACTGCGACCAGCCCGTCGCCGCCGACCTGGACCGGCGCACCTGGCCGCCGGACCTGCACCCGAACACGCTGATCAGCGTGGAGAAGACCACCCTGTCCGGGCAGGCGCCGCTCACCGACATCCTGTCCACCGCGGGCGGGATCGCGTTCCTCGGCCCCGGCGACCACCGCCGCACCAGCGAGCTGATGACGCCGGTCGCGGTCGCCAACGTGATCCGCCGCTGGCCGCACACCATGCAGGCGCTGCGGGCCGCGAAGGAAGGCCGCGGGCTCGGCTGGAACCCGCACGGGATGAACTGGCACGAGTACGTGCTGGCTTGATCTCCCCGCACCGGGGGAGCGACCGGCGGCGGTACCGCTGGGGGCCGCCGCTGCGCGGGCTCAGCCCGTCGGATTCTCCGCCAGCTCCGGATCCCGTTGCAGCACCAGGGAATACAGCACTTCCTGCAACCAGCGGCCGAACAGCGAGGAGCTGAACTCGGGGGAGCGGTCCTCCGGCGGCAGCAGCACTTCGGACGGTTCCCCGCCGTGGTCGGCCACCACGCCGATGCCGTAGTAGTCCAGTTCGGTCATCGGCCACGGCCGGTACGGGTGGCCGCGCGGCAGCACCACGCTGCACGGCGCCAGCGTCATCAACGTGCCGCACGCCCGCGGCCCGTACTTCGCCTTGCGCACCGGAACCAGGATCCCGACGACGTCGACGGCCGCGACCGGCAGGTGGTCGTGCATGGACGGCTGCGACCAGGACCGGAACCACATCGGGTCGTCCTCCGGGGCCCAGCCGTGCTCCCGGCGCCAGAGGTGCACGTCCCGCCGGATCCGGGTCACGGCCGCGAACCGCGCTCCGAGCACCTCGACGTGCGGAACCAGATGACCCTGCCAGCCGAGCGCGTCGGCGGCGTGCTCAAGCTGCTGCACCGGGAGATGGTAAACCGGTCGACCCGTCGTGGACTACGTCCGGTGGCTACTTCGTTGCGGTTGAGCGAACTCGCAGGGCCCAGGCGATCAGCGGTAGTTGCAACGGGAGCCTGCCGTAGGCGATGGCCCGCTGCGGCAGCGGTTTCCGCCGGTAGTCCCACGCCATCTGCACGTTCGCCGGGAACACCGCGACGAACAGCCCGGCGGTGAGCAGCCCGCCCCACCGGCGCGTCCGCGGATTCGCCACCGCAGCGGCACATCCGAGCTCCGCGACCCCGGACAGGTAGGTCCAGGTGCGAGCGGATCCGGGCAGCTGCTGGGGCACGATGCCGTCGAACGGTTTCGGCTTCGCGAAGTGCAGCACGCCGGCGGTGGCGAGCACGCCGGACAGCAGCTGCGCCGAACGGGGGAAACTCATGCGTCGCAGCGTTGCACGATGCGCCGCCGGTCGGCAATGGCCCGGGTGACGCGGCGCACGGGAGGTCTCGCGGTGATCGCCTGCCCCGCGGGTTATGTTCGGCGGCAGCAGATCCAGCGGAAATCGGGGGAATCGTGGGCGAAGACGCCGAAACCGGGCGCGAGGCGGCGCCGTGGTGAGGCGCGGCGGGCCCATCCGTGCCAGCCACCTGATCAGCGGCCGGATGCGCCTCCCGATCACCGAGCGGCTCACCGACCGCCCGGACCACACGCTCGTCGGCGTGATCCGGATGCCGGAGGCCGCGATCAGCCCGGTGCGGTCCATCGTGCGCCGCATCATCGGCGCCACCCTCGCGCTCGCCGCCACCGTCGCCATCGTCTACGTCGGCCGCGACGGCTACCGGGACACCGCGGGCGGCGAGCTGAGCCTGCTCGACGTGGTCTACTACGCGACGGTGTCGCTGTCGACCACCGGTTACGGGGACATCACCCCGGTCAGCCCGCTCGCCCGGCTGGTCAACGTCCTCGTCATCACCCCGCTGCGGGTGCTGTTCCTGATCGTGCTGGTCGGCACCACGCTCGAAGTGCTCACCGAACGATCCCGGCAAGCGTTCAAGATCCAACACTGGAGGACGAAGGTGCGCGACCACGTGGTCGTCATCGGGTACGGGACGAAGGGCCGTTCCGCGGTCACCGCGCTGCTCGGCGACGGCGCCGACCCGCAGCGGATCGTCGTCGTGGACACCGATCACGCGGCGCTGGAAACGGCGTCCTCGCTGGGACTCGTCACCGTCAACGGATCCGGCACCCGCTCCGACGTGCTGCGCGTCGCGGGAGCCACCCGGGCGCGCGCCATCGTGGTCGCGCCCGCCCGCGACGACACCGCCGTCCTCGTCACCCTCACCGCCCGGGAACTCGCGCCGAAGGCCCAGCTGGTCGCCGCGGTGCGGGAAGCGGAGAACGTGCACCTGCTGCGCCAATCCGGCGCCGACTCCGTCGTCGTCTCCAGCGAGACCGCGGGCCGGCTGCTCGGCATGGCCACCACCACGCCGTCCGTGGTGGAGATGTTCGAAGACCTCCTCACCCCCGACGTCGGCCTCGCCATAGCGGAGCGGGAAGTCGAAGCCCAGGAGGTCGGCGGCTCGCCCCGGCACCTGCCCGACATCGTCCTCGGCGTGGTCCGCGACGGTCGGCTGTTCCGGGTGGACGCCCCCGAAGCCGACGCCATCGAGGACGGCGACCGGCTGCTCTACGTCAAGAAGGTCACCCCCGCCGAGTCGTGACACCCGGTCACCGGCGCTGAACGCCGGGCTGTGACGGCCTTTTCCGAAGTTCTGGCAACATTGCGGTGTGAGGCGACGAGGCGGTTCGGCATCGGTGGCGCTGATCCTGGTGGCGCTCGGCCTGCTCGGGATCGTCGTGGTGGCGTTCTCCTGGTGGCGGCTGCCGAACATCGGCTCGGCCGACGGCGGTGCGCAGCAGGCGACCGCGACCGTGCTCGAATCCACCCCGTGCGGCAAGGAATCCGAAGGCGACCTCGTCGAAGTGCGGGTGGACGGCGAGACGCGGCAGCTGCGGCTGGACGGCTGCGGGCACACCAAGGGCCAGACCATGCAGGTTCAGGTCCCCGCGAACGGCAGCGCCGTCCGGCCCGGCGGGGGCGCCGACGGCGGCGGGCTGCACGCGCGGGCCAGCTGGGTGCTCGGCACCCTCGCCGCCATCGCGGGCGGTGGCTACGCCCTCCTCATCACCAGACCCCGAGCCCTCGGCTGATCACCTGTCTTTCCACTTCGGTTGCGAGGCGGGTCGGGTGGCGGAACCTCAGCGGCTTCCTCGCTGCGGGATCGATTTCTGATGCATGTCCAGCGCTCGGCTGATCGCCTGTCCCTGAACCTGCCCGGCGGGTCGTGTCCGTTTCCTGTCAGCGGCGAAGCCGCTGAGCCGCCGACCACGCACCCGGGCCGACCACCCGCGGGTTCTCAGCGGTCCTCTCGCGAGGACAGCGATTTCCCTCGTGGCGGAGCCACTTGGGAAATCGATCCCGCAGCGAGGGGACCGCTGAGGTTCCGCCACCCCAGCGCTGCGCAAGAAGAGTTGAGCAGCGCGCGTTTTGGGCGGACGTCAGTCCACCTGGTCCGGGTCGGCCAGCCAGGTGTTGCACTCGGTGACGCGGTTCTTGTAGAAGCCCTGGTCCACCCAGGCGGTGTTGGTGGCGACGCTGCCGTGGTCGGGCTGCGGGTTGTACTCGTCGCCGCGGCCGCGGGCGTCCGCCAGCGCCGCGAAGATGATGTCGTTGTCCATCCCGCCGTTCTGGAACGACGCCAGCGCCATGCCGCCGAAGCAGGTGGCCTGCAGCTCGGAGCGCCGCGTCAGCTCCAAGCCCGCCGGGCTGGTGCCGTTCGCCTCGTACGTGGCCTGGGTGTAGGCCTCGTTGATGCCGCTCATGCTCTGCACCGCGTGCCCGAACTCGTGCGCGAACTGGCCGAGGAACACGCCCGGCTCGGTGCGGCCCTCCTTGTCGGCGTAGTAGCGGGCCGTCATGTAGATCGTGTTGTTGCCCGGGCAGTACATCGCGGTCTGGTCCCAGGTGCGGGTGCCGCAGGGGCTGGTGACGGTGCTGTCGGTGGTGACCACGTCCGGCATCCGCACCGGCAGGTTCGCCTCCTCCAGCGCCGGGGTCCACATCTCCATCAGGCAGGGCAGCGCCGCCTCGTAGAACGCCGACTGCGAAGCCGTGTCGGTGGCGAACCGCGGCAGCGGGCAGGGGGTGTTCACCGCGCCGTTGCCGTTGATGTTGATCGGGTTGTCGCCGAGGGTCGCGACGGAGCGGGCCGGGGTCGAGTCGACGGAGGCCGACGTGCTCGGCTCGGTGGAGCTGGTGGGGGCCGAGCTGGTCGCCTCGGAGGTCGGCGCCGCGGAGGTCGTCGCGTTCGCCGAGCCGTCCCCGGTCTCGTGCACCGGGCCGGGGTAGTCGGCGGCGGTGTCGCGCTTGGTGAGCGCGGTCACGCTGATCGTGCCCACGCCGACGAGGAACAACGCGGTGATCACCAGGGCCAGCACCAGCGCCCACGGGGACTTGCGCGGCGGAGGTGGCGGCGCGGGCGGGTGACCGCCGGGACGATGCCAGGGCGGGGCCCCGTTCCACTGCTGCCCGTTCCACTGCTGTCCCGTCCACTGCGGTCCGCCCCACTGCTGCTCGTCCGGGCGGGGCGCGTTCCACTGCTGGCGGGACCACTGCTGCCCGTCGGATTGCGGCGGGGGCGGCAGCTGCGGCGGGAGGTAGTGCGGTCCCGGCGCGCCGCCGGACTCGGTCGGGGGC
>NZ_JAIUKC010000037.1:0-31908 GCF_020177435.1 Saccharopolyspora sp. 7B
GTGCACCCACTCCCCGGTGGTCCGCTCCCGGAACCGGGTCGGCAGCTCGCCGGGCGCGCCGCCGAACGCGGCGGTCGCGGGGGGCGGGTCGCTCCCCCGCGGCCGCCCGAGCGCACCGGCCCCGGGGCGGCGCCGCCCCCCCCCCCGCCCCCGGCCGGGGGACACCGAAGTCCTGTCGACGCCGCCGAGCCCGAACGGCGGCGTCGAGGTGAACCGGGCGGCGGCCGCGGGCCGCTTTCCGGCGAGGGGCGTCACACAGCAGGAAGGAGCTCCCGCGGAACCTCCTCGGATCATCGGTCGAGCCCTCGCGAGCGAGGGCCCGGTCGCCGGGCTGTGCCGGGCACCGGAGTCGTCCGGGGCGAACCGCCCTGGACGAACGCGATGCGAGGCGCGGCCCGCCGCCCGCGGGCGATCGGCGCACGTCGTGCTCCGACCGGAACCCGGATGATCGAGCGAGCAGGTGGGCATCCGCGGAGTCCCGTTCGACTCAGGCGACCAGCCCTCGTCTGAACCCGTGCGCCACCGCCTGTGCCCGATCGCGCACTCCGAGCTTCCGGAAGAGCCGACGGGCGTGGGTCTTGACGGTGTCCTCGGACAGGTAGAGCTCGCGGCCGATCTGGCCGTTGCTCTTCCCCTGACTCATCCCCCGCAGCACTTGCAGCTCGCGTTCGGTGAGCTGCACGCCCGGATCGGACGGCTGCCGCGGCGCGGGGACGGACGTGCTGGCCAAGGTGTGCGCCAGCGCGGCGACCAGCTCCGGCCGCGAGGCGTCCCAGCGCAGGTATCCGCGCGCACCGCCGGCGATGGCCGCCGCGATGCTGCCCGCGTCGTCCGGCGCACCGAAGACGATCACGTTGGCCTGGGGGTGGGCGGAGACGAGCCGCCTGGTGGCCTCGACACCGTTCGGCACCGCGCGTTGGGTGCCGACCAGCACGACGTCCACCGCTTGCCGCGCGAAGCGCGCGAGCAGCTCGTCACCGTGTGCTACGCAATCAATCCGGCTCACTCCTGGGACAGCAGACATCACGCGAGTGAGCCCTTCCCGGACGCTGCGTCGGTCATCACAGATCAGGACCGTCGTCACGGGAACTCCTTCCTGCAGGCGAGTGACGTTCCTCTTCCCCTATCGGACGCAGTGCGGCGAACCTTGACACGATCTAGTGCTGAATCCGTCCAGAGATCGGCTCACGCCACTCGTTCGAGATATTCACCGGAACGGAGCAGGGCCCGACGCGGGTGCGGGCGAGAGCCGATGTCACCCCTCGCTCAAGGCCCATACCTGCGATATTCACCCTGTTGTGGCCCTGTCGGGCGATCAGCCACCCGATCTCGCGACCCCCGGCATTCGGCGGAAACTTGCCATAAGTGATTTGCGTCACATGTCAATCGAGCACGACGCGAACGACGCCTTCCGCGGCCTCCGCGAGGTTCGAGACCGTCTCCGCATGCCCCGGCAACCGGCCCGGCGCCCAGCCCGATCCGGCGGCGAACACCCGGGCCCGCTGGCGCGTCCCGGGCAAGCCGGCGAGCAGTGCGGGCGCCGCGTAGTGCGGCTGCTCCGACCAGAGCACCACCACCGACGGCGCCGCCCGGCGCACCGCGGCGTTCAAGCCCTCCGGCGGCAGGCCCGCGCCGAACAACCGGATCCCCACGCCGCGGGCGGCCAGTTCGGCGGCCAGCGCGACCAGCTCCAGCTCCTGCTGCTCCCCCGGCACCGGCGCGAGCAGCACCGGGCGCGGGTTGCGCGGTTCGGGAGCGGTGGCCAGCACCGCGCGTAACGCGGTCGACGCGCTGTCGGCGAGCAGCCGCAGCGCTTCCACCCCGGTCCCGGTGTGCTGCCAGCGCCCGGTCACCGCGGTCAGCACCGGCGACAGCACCTCGGACCAGGTGGCGAGCACGCCGTGGTGCTCGATCGACTCGGCGAGCAGGCGCTGCTGGTGCCAGGCGTCCAGCGCGAGGACCGCCCGCCCCAGTCCCCGGGCGCGCGGTCCGGCACCGGTCAGGCGCAGACCCCGCCCGCCCGGGTTGGCGGCGGACGCGACGGGTTCCTCGTCCAGCGGGTCGAGCACGCCGGAGATGAGGACGGGTTCGGCGGTCGCGGGGGCGGCGGGCACCGCCGCGCCGTCCTCGTACCGGGGCAGCGGCGGGGTCGCGGCGAGCGCGTAGCGGGCGGCTTCGGCCGGGGACGCGCCGCGGAGCAGGGCTCGCTGCATCTGCTCCAGCCGGGCGACGTCCTCGGGCCCGTAGCGGCGGTGGCGCCCGGTGGCGTGGTCGGTGGGGCCCAGCCCGTAGCGGCGGTCCCAGGTGCGCAGGGTCGCGGGCGCGCCGCCGAGCCTGCGGGCGACGGCCGCGACGGAGAGGCGGGGCTCCTCCGGCTCGGCGGCGCCGGACGGTTCTGCCGCGCCGAGCAGTCCGGTGGCGAGCTCGGCGTCCGGCCGGTCGTCCGGTGCGCCGTCCGCGTCCGCTCCTCCCGACGTTCCCGACCGGTCTTCGGCGGTGGTGCCCGGATCCCCGTCCTGCCGGGCCGTCGGCTCCGTATCGCGACGGTGCCTGCCGCCCTCGCCGGCGGCTCGGTCCGCGCCCGCCTCCGCGATCTTGCGGTGGGCACCGTTCCGATCTTCGCCGGTGCCTGCGGCGCCGCCGGCGAGCGCAGGGCCGTCCGGGTGGTCGGCAAGTCGTGGATCAACCGCCCGGGCGGCGCCGTGCTGCCCGGACAGGGGTTCCTCCCGCATGGTCACGCGGTCATGTTCCGGATCGTGGCGGCCGGTGGCAAGCGGGTGCACCCGGATGCCACCGGTCAGAGATCACCCGTCAGTGAACAGCTTTCGGCGCGAAAGGGGTTGAACAAGTATTGGCGCGGTTCTACCTTGGATCATGCGAGGCCACGGCAGCCGCCGTGGCGGGGAGGGGATCCACCGGTGGGAGGTGGTTGTCGCAATGGCCGACACTCGACGTCTTCCAGGCCCGAACGCGGACATCTGGGACTGGCAGATCAAGGGTTCGTGTCGCGGGATGGACAGCGCGTACTTCTTCCATCCCGACGGCGAACGCGGCCCGGCACGGGCGCGGCGTGAGTCGAAGGCGAAAGAGGTGTGCCAGCACTGCCCGGTTCTGGACCAGTGCCGCCGGCACGCGCTGGCCGTGCAGGAGCCCTACGGGATCTGGGGTGGGCTTTCGGAGTCCGAGCGCGAAGTGATCATCAAGACCCGCAAGCGCCGGGTGGCCGCACTGGCCGGTTGAGACGCGACCGCCGCGCGAACGGCGGTGGCGGCGCCCGCACCGGGCGGGCCGAATCGGATGACTGCGAGGGGCGTCATCCGCTGCGGACCCCGGAGCGAGCGCGGAAACGAATCAGGGGCGACACCCGTGGGTGCCGCCCCTGACCCACGTCCTGCTCCGGCGGCAGGACCACCGGCCGGAGCCGTTCTCGGTACTCCTCGTCAGCGGTACCGCCGCTGAGCGCGACGACCTGGCCCGGTGACCGGGCCCCGCGGGCCCCGGCGGCCCCTCGCGAACCCGGCGCTTCCGCGTCGGTCCGCGGGAAACCGCCGGGCCGGAGTTCCTCGGGAGGTCAGTGGGAGTGGCCGTGGCCGTGGCCCGCGGCCTGCTCC
The DNA here is from genome assembly GCF_020177435.1 of Saccharopolyspora sp. 7B. Lineage (NCBI taxonomy): Bacteria > Bacillati > Actinomycetota > Actinomycetes > Pseudonocardiales > Pseudonocardiaceae > Saccharopolyspora > Saccharopolyspora sp. 7B. The sequence continues at coordinate 3,612 of NZ_JAIUKC010000037.1, forward strand.
GCTTCCTCCTCCGGCTTCTCCACCACGGCGCTCTCGGTGGTCAGCACCATGCGCGCGATGGAGGCCGCGTTGGCGACCGCGGAGCGGGTGACCTTCAGCGGGTCGACGATGCCCGGCTCGATCAGGTCGCCGAAGGTGAGGTCGGCGGCGTTGTAGCCGGCGCCCCAGTCGAGGTCGCGGACCTTGGAGACGACGACGGCGCCTTCCTGGCCCGCGTTGCTGGCGATCCAGAACAGCGGGGCTTCGAGCGCCTTGCGGACGAGCCGCACGCCGGTGGCCTCGTCACCGGTGAGGCCGAGGTCGCCCTCCAGCGCCTTGGACGCGTGGATGAGGCTGGAACCGCCGCCGGGGACGCTGCCCTCCTCGGCCGCCGCCTTGGACGCCGCGACGGCGTCCTCGATGCGGGACTTGCGCTCCTTGAGCTCGGTCTCGGTGGCCGCGCCGACCTTGATCACGGCGACGCCGCCGGCGAGCTTGGCGAGCCGCTCCTGCAGCTTCTCGCGGTCCCAGTCGGAGTCGCTGGCCTCGATCTCCTTGCGGATCTGCTCGACGCGGGCCTGCACGTCGTCCTTGCTGCCGTGGCCGTCGACGAGGATGGTGTCGTCCTTGGTGACGGTGACGCGGCGGGCGCTGCCCAGGACCTCGGGGCCGGCCTCGGAGAGCTTGAGCCCGACCTCGGGGGCGATGACCTGCGCGCCGGTGACGGCGGCGAGGTCGTCCAGGAACGCCTTGCGGCGGTCGCCGAAGTAGGGGGCCTTGACCGCGACGACCCGGAAGGTCTTGCGGATCGCGTTGACGACCAGGGTCGACAGCGCCTCGCCCTCGACGTCCTCGGCGATGATCAGCAGCGGCTTGCCGTTCTGGGCGACCTTCTCCAGCAGCGGCAGCAGGTCCTGGATGTTCGAGATCTTGTCCCGGTGCAGCAGGATCTGGGTGTCCTCCAGGACCGCTTCCTGCCGCTCCGCGTCGGTGACGAAGTACGGGGAGACGAAGCCCTTGTCGAACTGGACGCCCTCGGTGACCTCCAGCTCGGTGGCCAGCGTCGAGGACTCCTCGATGCTGATGACGCCGTCCTCGCCGACCTTCTCCATCGCCTCGCCGACCAGCGCGCCGATGTTCTCGTCGCGGGAGGAGACGGTGGCGATCTGGGCGATGTTGTCGCGGCCCTTGACCGGGGTGGCCTTGGCCTTGAGCGCCTCGACGACCGCGTCGGTGGCGGCCTGGATCCCCTTGCCCAGCGAGGCAGGGTTGGCGCCGGCGGCCAGGTTGCGCAGGCCTTCCTTGACCAGGGCCTGGGCCAGCACGGTCGCGGTGGTGGTGCCGTCGCCCGCGACGTCGTTGGTCTTGGTGGCGACGTTCTTGGCGAGCTGGGCACCGAGGTTCTCGTACGGGTCGTCGAGCTCGATCTCGCGCGCGATGGTGACGCCGTCGTTGGTCACCTGCGGGCCGCCGAACTGCTTGTCCAGCACCACGTGCCTGCCGCGCGGCCCGAGGGTCACCTTCACGGCGTCGGCGAGCTGGTTGACACCGCGCTCCAGCGCGCGGCGCGCCTGCTCGTCGAAGCTGATCTGCTTAGCCATGTTTCAACAGCCCTTCAGCATGGGGTGTTCGGAGGCCGGTCGTGGTCGCCCCGGCGCGAACTCGGTTCGACCCGGCGCGCCGGAGCGGTCCGGACGGCTGCCCGGTGGACCGCCCCGGTGCGGCGTCGGGTCGGCGGAGTCGCCGCATGCGTGCGGGCGCGACGTCCGGCCTGAGATAGACCACCGCCCCGGGGTCCCGGAGGCGGGACCACCGGGGCGGTGGGGTGCGCATGGTGCGGGTCGTCAGTTGACGACGGCCAGCACGTCGCGGGCGGAGAGGATCAGGTACTCCTCGCCGTTGTACTTGACCTCGGTGCCGCCGTACTTGGAGTAGATGACGACGTCACCTTCCTGCACGTCGACGGGGACGCGGTTGCCCTTGTCGTCGACGCGACCCGGGCCGACGGCCAGGACCTTGCCCTCCTGGGGCTTCTCCTTGGCGGTGTCCGGGATCACGATGCCGGACGCAGTGGTCGTCTCGGCTTCGCTCGCCTGGACAACGATCTTGTCCTCAAGCGGCTTGATGCTCGCCACGGTGTGACCTCCACCTTCTGGGGCCTGCGTAAGCGTTGGCTGTGGTTTGGGTGACGGCTCCGTGGCTCCCCGTCGTCGCGGGTGCCGGGGCGCAGCGGCGCCGTGCTGATTGGCACTCTACCCACGCGAGTGCCAAGCCTCAACAACCGGGCACCCGATCCGTCGTCACTCGATGGCGCGGAACGCGGATCGGCGAGCGGTGACCGGCCGCGGACGTGCGCGGCGCGCGCCCCGGTAGCGCGGAACTGATCTCCGGTGATCGCCCGGTCGTGCCGGCGGCCGATCTTGCCGGTGCGGAACCGTCGAGGTGGGCCCGGGTCGAGCTGGGACGGGTGGGCCGGGCGGCGGCGCGGCGCGGTCGCCGCCGACCGCCCCATGCTGCCGATCTTCGCAGGTAGATCGGCATGCGGGAAATGTCACCGGAACCCGAGGGCGGTTCACACCATCGAGGCGCTGTGGCTTAGGTTCTGCCGCATGGCTCCGACGAAGCCCACGAACCGTCCGTGGGAACGCCGCCCTCGCCCCTCTCGCCCACCCGGCCCGTCCGGGCCTCCCGGCCGGTCCGGCTGGCGCCCGCGCTGATCGCTCCTCCCGCTTCGCGGAAGGCCCTGCGGCGCGGTCGCGGTGATCAACAACCCGTCTTCGCCAGAAGTTAACCGGATGCCCACCGGGCGCGGATACCTTTCCACCCGTTCGAGTGAAGCCGAAAGCGGGCGCACGCCTGCTTCGACGTGCACCGAGCACGTCGGCCGCGGCGACCACCGAGGTCTCTGGGAGGACCGCCCGAATGCCCGACCCCACCACATCCCGATCCGTGTCCCGGCGCGCCGTGCTGCTCGGCGGCGCGGCCGCGCTGGGCGGCACCGCGCTCGCGGGAACCGCCCTCGCCGGACCGCTACCGCTGCGCGGCGCGGGCACCGGACGCCCGCTCCGCGACCCGTTCACCCTCGGCGTCGCCTCCGGCGACCCCGTTCCGGACGGCGTCGTGCTCTGGACCAGGCTCGCCCCCGACCCGACCGCCGACGACGGCCGCGGCGGCATGCCCGACAAGGTCGTCGACGTGCAGTGGGAGGTCGCCGAGAACGAGCGGTTCAGCCGCGTCGTGCGGCGCGGCCAGGCCCAGGCCGCACCGGAGCTCGGCCACAGCGTGCACGTCGAGCTCGAAGGACTGCGGCCCGGCGCCGAGTACTACTACCGGTTCCGCGCCGACGGCGCCGTGTCCCGCACCGGCTTCACCCGCACCGCCCCCGCGCCCGGCTCGCTCGACCCGCTGACCATGTGCTTCGCGTCCTGCGCGCACTTCGGCCAGGGCCACTTCACCGCCTACCGGCGGATGGCCGAGGACCAGCCCGGGCTGATCCTGCACCTCGGCGACTACCAGTACGAGTACGCCGCCGAGGACGACGACGTGCGACGGGTGCTCGGGCCGGAGACCCGAACGCTGGCGAACTACCGGCAGCGGCACGCCCAGTACAAGACCGACGCCGACCTGCAGCTCGCGCACGCCACCGCGCCGTGGATCGTCGTGTGGGACGACCACGAGACCGAGAACAACTGGGCCGGGGACGTGCCGGAGACGCCCGACGAGCACTTCCTCGACCGGCGCGCCGCCGCGTTCCAGGCGTACTACGAGAACATGCCGCTGCGCTCCTCGGCCAAGCCCGTCGGCGCCGACATGCGGCTGTACCGCCGGTTGGGCTGGGGCGGGCTGGCCACGTTCCACATGCTCGACACCCGCCAGTACCGCGACGACCAGCCCTGCGACGACGCCGGGAACGTGGACTGCGCGGAGCGGCTGGAACCGGACCGCACGATCACCGGCGCCGAGCAGGAGCGCTGGCTGCTGGACGGGCTCACCACCTCGCAGGCGCGCTGGGACGTGCTGGGGCAGCAGGTGTTCTTCTCCCGGCTGGACAACGACGTGGACGAGGGCGTCGCGTTCAGCACCGACTCGTGGGCGGGGTACGTGGCGAACCGGGACCGGATCGCCGCGGGGCTCGCGCAGGCGCGCAACGCGGTGGTGCTGACCGGCGACGTGCACCGGCACTGGGCCGCGGAGGTGCAGGCCGCGCACGAGGACCCGGACTCGGCGGTCGTCGGCACCGAGCTGGTCACCACCTCGATCACCAGCGGCGGCGACGGGGACGACGACCCGAAGTCGGCGGTGCTGGCGGAGAACCCGCACATCAAGTTCCACCGGAACCGCCGCGGCTACGTGCGCACCCGGTTCGGCGCGGACGAGCTGCGGGCGGACTTCCGGACGGTGCCGCACGTGACGGAACCGGGCGGCGCGGCGAGCACCGCGCGGAGCTTCACCGTCGCCGACGGCGAACCGAGGCTGCACGAGGCCTGATCCGCCGTGGGTGCCGTCCGGCGCGGTCCGGGCGGCACCCGTTCGGCCGCTGTCGGCGACCGGGCCGCGGCACGGCACACTTGCCCCGTGCGCAGGCGATGGTGTGGTGCGGCGGGTGCCGCGGTGGTGCTGGCCGCGCTGCCGTCGTGGTGGGTGCTGGCGCGCAGCCGCGGCCGGGTGCGGACGGTGGCCGACGTGCCCGCCGCCGAGGTCGCGCTGGTGCTGGGCGCCGGGGTGCGCCGCGACGGGCTGCCGAGCCGGATCCTGCAGGGCAGGCTCGCCGTCGCGGTGGAGCTGCACCGGGCGGGCCGGGTGCGGTGGATCCTGGTCAGCGGCAGCCCGCACTCCCGCGGGTACAGCGAACCGGTCGTGATGCGGGACTTCCTGCTGCGCCACGGGATTCCGGAGCGGGCGGTGGTGATGGACGAGTCCGGTGTGGACACCTGGGCGTCCTGCCGCGGCGCGGTCGCGGACTTCGGGCTGCACGCGGTGACCGTGGTGACCTCGAAGTTCCACCTGCGCCGGTCGATCGCGCTGTGCCGCCGGGCCGGGATGGACGCGTACGGGGTGGGGCACGACGCGGCGGCGGACGGGTTGCGCCGGGTGTCGGCGCGGGGTGCGCGGCGCGAGTTCCTGGCCGTGGCGAAGGCGTTCTGGTTCAGCCGGTGATGCGGCGCGGGCGGCGCGCCGGGTTCGCTGCTCCCGTGGTTCGCCCTGTCGGGGTTCGCCCTCACGTGGCCCACCCTGGTTCGCGGTCACGTGGCCAGCCTTGGTTCCCCCTCACGTGGCCTGCCCCGGTGTCGCGCTCCCGCCGCCTTCCCCGCCCTGGTTCGCCCGCCGAGGGGCACGCCGTCCGGACCGTGCGATCAACTGAGTCGATGATCAGTTCTCCTCTGCGATCGCGATCAGCACTTCCGCTTCCGCACTGACCGTTCCGCTTCCCAGCTCAGCTCTCCCCGGACGGAGCATTGCGAATTTCGCAACGCTCTTGCTAGCGTCACCGCGGCCCGCGCCGGGCCGACCGCGACAGGGAGGGCGCATGAACGAGGAAGTGATCATCACCGCCGCGTTGACGGGAGCGGGCGACACCGTCGGCCGCAGCGAACACGTACCGGTGACCCCCGAGCAGATCGCCGAGTCCGCCGTGCAGGCCGCCGACGCGGGCGCCGCCGTGGTCCACATCCACGTGCGCGACGTCGAGACCGGCCAGGGCTCCCGCGAGGTCCCGCTCTACCGCGAGGTCGTGCGCCGCATCCGCGAGTCCGGTGTGGACGTCGTCATCAACCTGACCGCCGGGATGGGCGGCGACCTGGTGATCGATCCGGACGACCCGCTCAAGCCCGTCGACGGCACCGACCTGGTCAACGGCCTGGACCGGCTGCCGCACGTCGAGGAGCTGCTGCCGGACATCTGCACCATGGACTGCGGCTCGCTGAACTTCGGCGAGGGCAGCCAGCTCTACATCAGCACGCCCGACATGCTGCGGGCCGGCGCGAAGCGCATCCAGGAGCTCGGCGTGAAGCCCGAGCTGGAGATCTTCGACACCGGGCAGCTGTGGTTCGCCACCAAGCTCATCGACGAAGGCCTCATCGACCCGCCGCCGCTGTTCCAGCTGTGCACCGGCATCCCGTACGGCGCCCCCGCCGACCCGGGCGTGTTGCAGGCGATGGTGAACATGCTGCCGGAGGGCGCCAACTGGGCGAGCTTCGCGATCGGCCGCAACCAGCTGCCATGGGTGGCGCAATCCGCGCTGCTCGGCGGCCAGGTCCGCGTCGGGCTGGAAGACAACCTCTACCTGAGCAAGGGCGTGAAGGCCACCAACGCGCAGCTCGTCGAGCGCGCCGTGACGATCATCGAGGGCATGGGCGCGCGGATCGCCACCCCCGACCAGGCGCGCGCGAAGCTCGGCCTGAAGCGGCGGACCTCCTGATGGCAGCCCCGGTGGCACCGGAAGCGGTGCGCGAGGTCGCCTGCATCGGCGCGGGCGTGATCGGCGGTGGCTGGGCGGCGCACTTCCTGGCGCGCGGTTACCGGGTGACGGCGTGGGACCCGGCGCCGGACGCGGCGGAGAAGCTGCGGCGGCTGGTGGACGCGGCATGGCCCGCGCTGACCGAACTGGGCCTGGCACCGGGCGCGGCCCGGGACGCGCTCACCGTCACCGCCACCCTGGAGGAAGCGGTCGCCGGCGCCGAGTTCGTGCAGGAGAGCGCCCCAGAGGACCTGGAGCTCAAGCAGGACCTGCTGGCCCGCATCGACGCGGCCACCCCGCCCGGCGTCGTGGTGTCCTCGTCCACCTCCGGCTACGGCATGACCGAGATGCAGCAGCGCTGCGCCACCCCGGAACGGCTCGTGGTCGGACACCCGTTCAACCCGCCGTACCTCATCCCGCTGGTGGAGGTCGTCGGCGGCGAGCGCACCGACCCGGAGGCGGTCACCTGGGCGTCCCGGTTCTTCGAGGTCGCCGGGAAATCGGTGATCACCATGGACCGCGAGGTGCCCGGGTTCATCGCGAACCGGCTGCAGGAGGCGCTGTGGCGGGAGGCGCTGCACATGGTCGCCGAGGGCGAGGCGACCGTGGAGCAGATCGACGCCTCCATCACCGAAGGCCCCGGGCTGCGGTGGCCGTTCCTCGGGCCCTGCCTGACCTTCCACCTCGCGGGTGGCGAAGGCGGCATGGCGCACATGCTCGACCACTTCGGGCCGTCGCTGAAGTCGCCGTGGACGCGGCTGGAAGCACCGGAGCTCACCACCGAGCTGCGGGACCGGATGGTGCAGGGCTGCGAGGAGACCGCCGACGGGCGCAGCATCGCCGAGCTGGTCGCCGACCGGGACCGCGCGGTCATCGCCGTGCTGCGCGCGGTGCGGGCCGTCCGGGGCGGTGGCGCGTGAGCGAGTTCCGGCAGCGGGTGCGGCCCGAGTGGATCGACTACAACGGGCACCTCAGCGAGGCCTACTACGTGCTGGTGTTCGGCTTCGCCACCGACGCGGTGATGGACGGGCTCGGCCTGGACGCCGCGTACCGGGAGACCGGCCGCTCGCTCTACACCGTGGAGGCGCACGTCCGCTACCTGCGCGAAGTCGGGCCCGACGCGGAGCTCGTGGTGACCTCGCGGATCGTCGGCGGCGGGCCGAAGAAGCTGGTGCTGTGCCACGAGATGGTGGTGGACGGGACGGTGGTGGCCACCGAGGAGCTGCTGGCGCTGCACGTCGATTCGGCGGCGGGCCGTTCGGTCCCGTTCCCGGACGAGATCGCGGCGCGCATCGCCGAGCGCACCGAGCGGGCGCCGGACTACGCGGGTCGCGCCATCGGCTGAGCGGGGAATCAACGGACCGTTCGTCCCATCCCGTTGGACCAACGGTCCGTTCACCCCGCCCGGTCCCGAGTCAACGGACCGTTCGTCCCATCCCGTTGGACCAACGGTCCGTTCACCCTGCCCGCCCCGGGTGCACGGACCGCCCGGTTGGACGAACGGTCCGCTCACCCCGAGCGGAGTGCGCGGGGTTCGTCGTGGCCGGGGTGCCGCCCGGCACCCGGGACACGTCGGTGACCTGGGGTGACGTAACCTTTTCGGCTGTGCTCGTCATCGCGCTGGACACTTCGACGCCCGCGGTCACCGCAGGGCTGGTCGCCTTGGACGGCGGCGGGCCCCGCCCCCTCGCGCAACGCGTGACGGTGAACGCCCGGGCGCACGGCGAACTGCTCACCCCGCACCTGATGGCGGCGGTCTCCGAGGCCGGTCACCGGCTGGCGGACGCGGACGCGATCGTCGTCGGCTCCGGGCCCGGTCCGTTCACCGGGCTGCGGGCGGGCATGGTGACGGCCGCCGCGCTCGGGCAGGCCCTGGACGTCCCGGTGCACCCGGTGTGCAGCCTGGACGCGATCGCCGCCGCGGTTCCGGAGACGGCCGCCGCGCAGGGCGTGGGGGCCGCCGGCGGCGCGCCGGGTGCCGCCGTGTCCGGCGCCGCCGCGGGCGGGATGCGGCTGCTGGTCGCCACGGACGCGCGCCGCAAGGAGGTGTACTGGGCGGCCTACGGCCCGGACCGGGAGCGCCTCACCGGCCCGCACGTGCACCGCCCGGCCGACGTGCCCGCGGAGATCGCCGAGCTGGACCTGGACTTCGCCGCGGGCGAGATGGCCTCGGCGCACGGCGACGTGTTCGGGCTGCCGGTCCTCGACACCGAGTACCCCACCCCCACCGGCCTGGTGGCGGCCGCGCGGCACGACCTGCACAGCGGGGAGGAACCGCTGCCGCTGGTGCCGATGTACCTGCGCCGTCCGGACGCCACCGCGCCCGGCCCGCGCAAGCAGGTCAGCCCGGAGGCGGCGTCATGAGCACCCCGTTCATCGCGAAGCTGCGGCGGAACGACCTGAAGCGCTGCGCCGAGCTGGAGCAGGTGCTGTTCCCCGGCGACGACCCGTGGTCGCTGGAGTCGTTCGCCGCCGAGCTGGACCGCGGCCACCACTACCTGGGCGCCTACGACGAGGCGGAGCAGCTGATCGGCTACGCCGGGCTGTCGCTGGCCGGACGGCCACCGGAGGTGGACGCGGAGGTGCACACCATCGGCGTCGATCCCGCGCACCAGGGCCGCGGGGTGGGACGGGCGCTGCTGCTGCGGCTGCTGGCCCGCGCCGACGAGCACCGCGCCACCACGTTCCTCGAAGTGCGCACCGACAACGACCCGGCGATCGAGCTGTACCGGAAGAACGGGTTCGAGATCGTCGGCCTGCGCAAGCGCTACTACCAGCCTTCGGGCGCGGACGCGCACACGATGCGCAGGCCCGCGGCCGACCCCACTGCGGAGGGAGGTGGTGCGTCATGACCACCACCGACCGGATCGTGCTCGGCATCGAGAGCTCCTGCGACGAGACCGGGGTCGGGCTGGTGCGGCTCGGCGCGGACGGCTCGGTGGAGCTGCTCGCGGACGCCGTGGCCTCCAGCGTCGACGAGCACGCCCGCTTCGGCGGCGTCGTGCCGGAGATCGCCAGCCGGGCGCACCTGACCGCGATGGCGCCCACGATGCGCCGCGCGCTGGACGAATCCGGGCTCGAACTGTCCGATGTGGACGCCATCGCGGTGACGGCGGGACCCGGCCTGGCCGGTGCGCTGATGGTGGGCGTCGCCGCCGCCAAGGCGTACTCGGTGGCGCTGGACGTCCCGCTGTACGGGGTGAACCACCTCGGCGGGCACGTCGCCGTGGACACCCTGCAGCACGGTCCGCTGCCGCCGCGCTGCCTGGCGCTGCTGGTCTCCGGCGGGCACAGCCAGCTCCTGCTGGTGGAGGGCATCGCGGAGCGGATCACCCAGGTCGGCTCCACCATCGACGACGCCGCCGGGGAGGCCTACGACAAGGTCGCCCGCATCCTCGACCTGCCGTACCCGGGCGGGCCGCCGATCGACGGGCTGGCCAAGCAGGGGAATTCGAAGGCGATCGCGTTCCCGCGCGGGCTGACCGGTCCGCGGGACGCGCGGCACGACTTCTCGTTCTCCGGGCTGAAGACCGCGGTGGCCCGCTGGGTCGAGGGCGAGCAGCGGGCGGGCCGGGAGATCCCGGTCGCCGACGTGTGCGCCTCGTTCCAGGAGGCCGTGGCGGACGTGCTCACGTTCAAGGCGGTGCGCGCGGCGCAGGACCTCGGGGTGGGCACGCTGGTGATCTCCGGTGGCGTGGCGGCGAATTCGCGGCTGTCCGCGCTGGCCGCGGAGCGGTGCGCGGCGGCGGGGATCGAGCTGCGGGTGCCGCGGCCCCGGCTGTGCACCGACAACGGCGCAATGATCGCTGTGCTCGGCGCGCACGTGGTGGCCGCGGGCGCGAAGCCGTCCCCGCTGGACCTCTCCGCCACGCCCGGCCTGCCGGTGGAGACGATCGTCCTGAGCTGACCGGCCCGCAGGGACGGACCCGGACAGCCAGTCGGACCGGACAGCCGGTCGAGCTGGCCAGCCGGTCGAACCCCGGACAGCCGGACGAGCCCGGCGACCGGTCAGCCGGACCGCTCCCGCAGCGAGTAGATCATGCCCTTGAGCAGCCGGAACGCCTCAGCCTGCTCCGCTTCGGTCAGCTCGCCGAGCATCCGGCGCTCGACGTCCCGGACGGCCGCGCTGGCCTGCTCCAGGCTGCGCCGGCCGCTGGGCGTGAGCCGCGCGGGCAGCGCCTTGCCGACCGGCGCCTCGGCGGGCCTGGTCACGTAGCCGTCGCGCTCCAGGTTCCGCAGCAGCACGTTCATCGACTGCCGCGTCACGAACGCGCCCCGCGCGAGCTCGGAGTTGGACAGGCCCGGCCGTTGCGCCAGCAGCTCCAGGCAGGAGTAGTGCGTGACGGTCATCCCGAGCGGCCGCAGCACCTCCTCCATGGCGGCGCGGAGCGTGCTCGACACCTCCTTGAGCAGGTAGCCCAGGGACGTCTCCAGCTCAACACCGGAACCACTCATGTCAGCATTCTGACATGAGTGGCTGCTTCTGTTGCCCAGCACTGGGGTGGCGGAACCTCAGCGGTTCCCTCGCTGCGGGATCTTTTTCCCAAGTGGCTCCGCCACGAGGGAAAAAGCTGTCCTCGCGAGGGAACCGCTGAGAACCCGCTGGTGGTCACCTTGCTCTGGTGGTCGGCGGCTCAGCGGCTTCGCCGCTGACGGGAAACGGACACGACTGCGGGGCACGGGTGGAAATCAGCGGACCGGTAGCTCAGAACTCGCGGCCACACCGGGAACGCGGGCAGCTAGGGAACCGCTGAGGTTCCGCTACCCGAGCCCTGCGCAAACCGAGTTCGAAGACGGAGAGACCTCCTCCACCGGGATCCACAGCTCGGCTTCGCCGCGGGTGCCGTCCTCGGACACCTCGGTGCGGAGGAGTTCCGGGCCGGGCCTGCTGCGGTAGGGGTTCGACGGGAACCACTCGGTGTAGACGTCGCGCCACAGGTACTGGATCGCGTGCGGGAACTCGCCGGAGACCTCGAACACCGCCCAGGCCCCGGCGAGGACGGCCAGCGAGTCCAGGTCGTCCGGACCGGGATCCCGGGTCACCGCCCCGTGGTAGTAGTCGAGCGTGGTTCCCTCGGCACGGCTGTCGTCCAGGTCGTCGGTGGCGGCGATGATGCCCGCCGGTTCCTGGTCGGACAGGGCGGCGATGCGCCGCAGCTCGTCCGGGCCGATGCCGCGGACGTGCTCGACGATCGCCGGGTTGGGGCCTTCGTGCACGAGCGGTACCCGGGCCCTCCGGCCGACGACGTGGAACGCCTCGCGGCGCACGATGCGGTAGCGCATCTCGCTGCTCCCTTCGACGGTGAGCCGGAAGGAGATCCGTTGCTGGGACCGCAGCGCGGCGCCGTCGCGGCGGGCTTCGCCGGGGCCGACGCCGTGCACCGCGCGGAACGCCCGCGCGAACGCCTCCGCCGAGCCGTAGCCGTACCGGACGGCGATGTCCAGCAGCGTCCGCCGCCCGGCGAGCACTTCCGCCCCGGCGAGGGTGAGCCGCCTGCGCCGCAGGTACTCCGAGAACGGCATGCCCGCCAGCGCGGAGAACATCCGCCGGAAGTGGTACTCGGAGGTGGCCGTGATCCGCGCGAGCTCGCCCACGTCGACGGTGTCGCCGAGGTGCTCCTCCGCGTGGTCCAGGGCCGCGTTCAGCCGATCCAGCACCGGGTCCTCCTTCCTCCTGGTGCGCACCACGCTAGGTCGGCGGTGCCGCGGCGCACCCGACTTCCGGTGCCCGCTCCGATCGGTCGGCGGAAAGCCAGGCCGGTCGGGCGGAAAGCCCGGCCGGGCAGCGGCAATCCCTGCCGCTCGGCGGAAACGGCCGCTCAGCGGAAGGCCGCCGCCAGCGCGGTGTCGGCGTCGGGACCGGACGCGGCGGCGAGCTCGGCGGCGGTGTCCGCCGGGACCCCGCAGTCGAGCAGCACGGCCCGCGCGTACTCCGGCGGCACCGCGGCGGACCAGCGGCGCACCAGATCGGCGTGCCCGTCGGCGGTGGCGGTGCCGTGCAGCCGCAGCCGCGCCATGCCGCCGTCCGGGTGCACGTCGAGCCGCACGTGGGTGAACTCGGCGCCGGAGTGCAGCCGGAACCGGTGCCGGGTGTCGGGTTGCAACCGGGTGCGCGGCAGGATCTCCCGCCACGCCGCGGGATCCGCCGGATCGGCCACCCGTCCGTCCACACCGGACAGAGTCGCCCAGCCGGGCGCGTTGCCGACGAAGTGGCTGGTGTCGAGCTCGGCGGCGGTGAGCACGCCGGCGGCGGCGAGCCCCACCTCCACCCAGTCGTTGCCGTCGTCGCGGCGCCGCGCGGTCTCCCAGCCCTCGCCCATCACGGCGGCCCGGCCGGGCGCGAGCAGGTTCGACAGCGAGCTGTAGAACATGTTGCTGCACCCGGTGACGTGCCCGCCGTGCTCCAGCGCGGCCAGGTCGAACTCGCCGCGCGCCCACCGCGGGTCGGCGACGGGTTCGCCGCGGGCGCGCAACCGGGCGATGCCGCCGTCCGGGTGCATGCACAGCTTCAGGTGGGTGCAGCGCAGCGCGGTGTCCACGTCGAAGGAGTTCTCGGTGTCGCCGCGGACCGGCGAGGCGGGCAGCAGCTCCACCCAGTCGGCGTCGAGGAGTTCCGCCGGGCTCGGGTAACCGTCCACGGCCGCGCCCTGCACGGACACCTCGGGCGGGTAGTTGCCCGTGAAGAACGCGGTGTCCACCACGAGCCGCCGCACGATCCCGGGCAGCCCGAGGCGGATCAGCGCGAAGTCGTGGCCCGGTTCGCGACGCCGCCGGGTCTCCCACCCGTCGTAGACCTGTCCTTTGTGGCCGAACGTGTAGGGCTGGTAGGCGGGCGCGGCGGGTTTGATCAGGTTCTCGCGTTCGGCGAACAGCTCGTCGTTGGCGTGCACGACGGCGCCGCCGACGGCGCGCGAGGCGAGGTCGGGCAGCGCGGACCGGTCGTTCATGCTTCTCCCCTGCTCAGCAACGTTCCTCGTGGTGGGCCTGCGACGTCGACGGGTTCGCCGCGCAGCCAGGTGCGCCGGACGCGTCCGGCGAGCGCGCGGCCCTGGTAGGCGGTGACGGGGTTGCGGTGGTGCAGTCCGGCGGCGGCGACGACGAAGGCGTCGTCGGGGGCGAACGCGCACAGGTCGGCGTCGGCGCCCGGTTCGACGGCGCCCTTGCGGTGCAAACCGGCGATCTCCGCGGTGCGCCCGGCCATCCAGCGCACCACGTCCGCCAGCCCGTGCCCGCGCAGCCGGGCCTGCGTCCACACCGCGGCCAACCCCAGCTGCAGGCTGGACACGCCGCCCCAGGCGACGCCGAAGTCGCCGGTGTCGAGCCGCTTCAGCTCCGGCGTGCAGGGCGAGTGGTCGCTGACGACGCAGTCGATGGTGCCGTCGGCGAGCCCCTGCCAGAGCCGTTCGCGGTTGGCCGCTTCGCGGATCGGCGGGCAGCACTTGAACTGGGTGGCGCCGTCCGGGATCTCCTCGGCGGTGAAGCAGAGGTAGTGCGGGCAGGTCTCCACGGTCACCCGCACCCCGTCCGCCTTCGCGGCGGCGATCATCGGCAGCGCGTCCGAGGAGGACAGGTGCAGCACGTGCACCCGCCCGCCGGTGCGCCGCGCCAGGTCGAGGACCTGGGCGATGGCCACGTCCTCCGCGCCGCGCGGGCGGGAGGCGAGGAAGTCGCGGTAGTGCTCGCCGTGCGGGCTGGGTGCGGCGTCGATCGCTGCCGAGTTCTCGGCGTGCACGATCAGCAGCGCGTCGCGGGTCGTGAGCTCGGCCAGCGCCGCTTCCAGCCCGGCGGGGTCCAGCGGCGGGAACTCGTCGACGCCGGAGTGCAGCAGGAAGCTCTTGAACCCGAACACCCCGGCGTCGTGCAGCGGCCCGAGGTGCGCCCGGTTGCCGGGGATCGCACCGCCCCAGAAACCGACGTCCACGTGCACCCTGCCGCGCGCGGATTCCCGCTTCACCGCGAGGGATTCGGGGTCGACGGTCGGCGGGAGGCTGTTCAGCGGCATGTCCAGCAGCGTGGTGATGCCGCCCGCGGCGGCGGCGCGGGTGGCGGTCGGGAAGCCCTCCCACTCGGCGCGGCCGGGGTCGTTGACGTGCACGTGGGTGTCGACGAGGCCGGGCAGCAGCACCTCGTCGTCGGCGAGCTCCACGGTGCGCGCGGCGGGCGGCGGCGCGTCGTGCGGTGCGACGGCGGCGATGCGTCCGTCGCGAACGGCGACGCTGCCCGCGGTCTCGCCGCGCGGGCCGATGAGGCGCCGCGCGCGGATCACCACGTCGTACGGGTCGTCGGGCACCGCAACCTCCTGTTCGTCGTTCCGGGGGCGGGGTTCGGGGGCGGGGTCAGGCTCCGCTGATCGGCCAGCCGGTGATCTCCTTGGGCAGCGGCGCGGCCCAGCCCCCCACCTTCGAGGTGCTGAGGCCCTGCCGCACCAGCAGTTCCGCGAGCCCGACCGCCGCGGGGACGCCGTCGACGACGGGTACGCCCGCGGCGTCGCGCACCTGTTCGGCGAGGCCCGCCATGCCCGCGCAGCCGAGGCAGACCACCTCGGCGCCGTCTTCGCGGACGGCGCGCACGGCTTCGGCGGCGAGCCGGTCCCTGGCGCGTTCCGGATCGGCCTCCAGTTCCAGCACGGCCATCCCGGTGGCGCGCACCGAGGCGCACCGCGAGCCCAGCCCGGTCAGCGCGAGCCGGTCGGTGATCTGGCCGGTGGTGCGCGTCAGCGAGGTGACGACGGAGAACCGGCGGCCGAGCAGGCTCGCGGTGTGCGCGGCGGCTTCGGTGATGTCCACGACGGGCACGTCGAACAGCTCCGCGAGCCCTTCCTTGCCGTGCTCGCCGAACCCGGCCAGCACCACCGCGTCGAAGGGTTCGGGCACGGCCCGCACCCGGTCCATCACGGCGACCGCGGCCAGGTAGCTCTCGAAGTTCCCCTCCACCGAGGGCGGGCCGAAGCGCGGGGTGACGGCGAGGACCTCGGTGCCGGGTGCGGCGATCGCGACGGCCTGCGCCCGGATCACCTCGGTCACGGCTTCGGTGGTGTTGACGTTGGCAACGACGATCCGCACGTGCTCTCCTTCGCTGCTTGTCCTGGGACTCGGTTTGCGGGGCGCTGGGGTGGCGGAACCTCGGCGGTTCCGCTGCTCAGGTGGTCGGCGGCTCAGCGGCTTCGCCGCTGACGGGAAGAAGACACCGCCCGCCCCCGCGGCACGGGTGGCTGCGGTCAGTGGATTCCTTCTGCGGTGGTGTTCCGCGCGAGGTGGTCTCCTGGGACGTCGGTGAAGTCGCGGCCGCGGTCGGCGATCAGGTGGTAGAGCCCGCCGCCGAGCAGCGCGCTGATGAACCAGGAGAACGAGGACAGCACCGCGAACGCGGGCACCACGGCGAGCGCGATGCCGACCGCCGAGGCGGGCAGCAGCGCGGCGACGGCCCGCGGGTTCACGCCCCGCCGGTAGGCGTACTCGCCGGCGGGATCCTCGGTGTAGAGGTCGGGCACGTTGATCCGGCCGCGCCGCAGCAGCCAGTAGTCCACGATGATCACGCCGAACAGCGGCCCGAGCACCGCGCCGAGCCCGCCGAGGAAGTACTCCACGGTGGCGGGGCTGCCGTAGAGGTTCCACGGCAGCACCACCACGGCGAGCACCGCGCTGATCAGCCCGCCGCGCCGGAAGCCGATGTGCTTCGGCGCGAGGTTGGCGAGGTCGTAGGCGGGCGAGACGAAGTTCGCGACGATGTTCACGCCGATGGTCGCGAGCGCGAACAGCAGCGCGCCGACGACGAGCACGAAGGTGTTCGGCACCTTCGCGATGATCTCCGCCGGGTCGGTGATGATCTCGCCGAACAGGGTGTGCGTCCCGGCGGTGACGATGATGGACACCATCGCGAAGGCGGTGAAGTTCACCGGCAGGCCCCAGAAGTTCCCGCGCACGACCGATTTCCGGTCCGGCGCGAACCGGGAGAAGTCGCAGAAGTTGAGCATCAGCGTGCCGTAGATGGCGATGGTGAGCCCGGCCGCGCCGAGCACTTCCCACCACATCGCGGTGCCGCTGAGCGCGTTCGGCGGGTTCCAGGAGATCCGCCCGCCCGCGAGGACCAGCACCCAGATCGCCATCGCGAGCATCACGACCCACACGATCGGCCCGGCCCAG
The DNA here is from genome assembly GCF_020177435.1 of Saccharopolyspora sp. 7B. NCBI lineage: Bacteria > Bacillati > Actinomycetota > Actinomycetes > Pseudonocardiales > Pseudonocardiaceae > Saccharopolyspora > Saccharopolyspora sp. 7B. The sequence continues at coordinate 20,190 of NZ_JAIUKC010000037.1, forward strand.
TCCTGGAACCGGCGGATGATCTCCATGCCGAAGCTGAGGATCACCAGCTGCACCGCCCACAGCGCGAGGAAGCAGATCCAGCCGAGGCTGGAGAGCCCGAGGATCGAGTCCTGCGCGTAGGGGGTGAGCGCGGGTTCGATGCGCAGCACCAGCACGACGACGGCGAGCGAGGCCAGGTAGGTCTGGATGCCGTACCAGGCGATGGCGACGACGGCGCGGATCAGCGCGGGCAGCTGCGCGCCGTGCACGCCGAAGGAGATCCGCGCCATCACGGGGAACGGGACGCCGGTGCGCTGCCCCATGCGGCCCATCAGGTTCATGCCCCAGAACACGACGAGGATGCCGAGCAGCAGCGCGATCAGCGACGGCAGCGCGCCGAGCCCGAGGGCGAACAGGCCGGCGGCGAAGGTGTAGTTGCCGATGTTGTGCACGTCGTTCATCCACAGCGCGAAGATGCTGTAGGTCTTCCAGCGGCGTTGTGCGGGCGGGGCCAGATCGGCGTTGTAGAGCCGGGGGCTGGGGGCTCCCGGCGTGGTGGCGGCTTCGGCACGATCCGGGGACATGGCCGCTCCGGTTCCACATAGCGGAAGTATACTTGGACGTATACGGAAAAGTAGGCCGGTTCCCGCCCCCGGTCAACCACCACGTCCCCGAGATGAGCCCCACCAGACCGGGCACACGCGGGCCACCCCGTGGAAGCAACTCAGGTGAGCGGCCCGCTCACCGCGCCGGGATCGGCGGGCGGGCCACTCACCTGGACGAGAAGAGCTCAGAAGAGCATCTTGTCGAGGACCATCGTTCTGCTGGCCCGAACATGTCCGAGCGCGAGCTCGGCGGCCCGGTCGCCGTCACCGCCGGCGATGGCGGCGTGCAGCTCGTCGTGCTCCCGGCACACCCGCTCCGGCTCCAGGTTGAGCCGGAACAGCCAGGCGAGCCTGCCGTGCAGCGGCTCCAGCACCGAGGCGAGCAGCGCGTTCCCGGACAGCGCCACGATCCGGTCGTGGAACTCGGTGTTGGCCGCGGACATCGCGTCCACGTCCCCGCCCGCCCACGCCCGCCGGGCGCGTTCGGCGAGCACGCCGAGCCGGTCGGCGACGTCCGCGGAGGCGCGGGACGCGGCTAGCCGGGCGGCGAGCGCTTCGAGGGCTTCGCGGACGTCGAACAGCTCCTCGACCTGCGCGCGGTCGAGGCTGCGCACGAACACGCCGCGCCGGTTCGGCGCCACGTCCACGAGCCCTTCGCTCTGCAACATGCGGATCGCTTCGCGCACCGGCACCCGGGAGACGCCGAACTCGGCGGCGATCTCCTGCTCGTAGAGCCGGTCGCCGGGCCGGAGGCGGCCGTCGCTGATGCGGTCCTGCAACGCCCGCCGCACCTGCTCGCGCAGCGGCGTCCGGCCGTTCACGGCATCCGCCACCGGCGCACCCCTCCCCCGAGTTCCCGCCCCCACTCTACGAACCCGGGGCGGTCCGGCCCCGCCCGCCACGCCCCGCGGTCCCGTCAGCCGCGGAGCCGCCGACCACGCGGAACGCGGCGGGCCGCGGACTTGTTCAGGCGAGCCACTTCGCCGCGATGTGCCGGGCGAGCTGCGGCAGCAGGTCGGCCGCCTCGCGGATGCAGCGCTGCGGGTCGGGTTCGACGTCGGTGAGCGCGAAGACGTCGGCGAACCCGGCGTCGCGGAGCCGTTCCGGCGCGAGCGAGCAGCGCCCGGCGACGGCGATGGCGGGCACTCCGGCGGCGGCGGCCCTGGTGGCGACGGCGGCGGGCCCCTTGCCGTGCAGCGTCTGCTCGTCGACGGACCCCTCACCGGTGAGCACGAGCCCGGCGCCGGGCAGCGCGGCGTCGAAGCCGACGAGTTCGAGCACGAGGTCCGCACCGGGGCGCTGCCGCGCGCCGAGGACGGCGAGCGCGGCGTAGCCGACGCCACCGGCGGCCCCGGCCCCCGGCTCGTCGGCGGCCTCGCGCCCGCCTGCGCGGGTGACGGCACCGGACCAGCTGCGCAGCGCGGCGTCGAGCAGCCGCACCTGGGTGGGGTCGGCGCCCTTCTGCGGCCCGTACACGTGCGCGGCGCCGCGCTCCCCGAGCAGCGGGTTGTCCACATCGGACGCGAGCACGATGTCGGCGTCGGCGAGCCGCGGGTCCAGCCCGCTGAGGTCGACCTCGGCGAGCTCGACGAGCCCGCCGCCACCGGGGGGCAGCGGACGTCCGGCGTCGGCGAGCAGCCGGGCGCCGAGCGCGGCAAGCATGCCCGCGCCGCCGTCGGTGCAGGCGCTGCCGCCGACACCGAGCACGATGGTGCGCGCGCCCGCGTCGAGGGCGGCGCGGATCAGCTCTCCGGTGCCGAAGCTGGAGGCGGTCATCGGCGCGAGTTCCCTGGTGGGCAGCAGCGCGAGCCCGGACGCGGAGGCGAGCTCGACGACGGCCTGGTCCCCGAGGAGCGCGAAGTCGGCGGCGAGCGGCGCCCCGACGGGCCCGGTGACGCGCGCCTGCATCCGCCGGTACCCGGTCGCGATCGCGGCGTCGACGGTGCCGTCCCCGCCGTCGGCGATGGGCGCGAGCCGCACCTCGACGCCGGGCAGTCCCGCGGCGAGCGCGTTCGCCACCTCGGGGGCGGTGAGCGACCCCTTGAACTTGTCCGGCGCGATCAGGACGGGACCGGGCACAGTGCTCTCCCTCGGGCTTGCGGCGGTGACTCGCACATTCCACCCGACTCGCCCGATCAGGGGAAGCCCGGCGGGCGCCGTTCAGCTGACCGAGCCGCGTCCGCCGAGCGGGCCACCGCGCGCCCGCGGGCCGCAGGGCCTTCCCCGCCTGCTGGTTCCGGTCCGCCCGGGTGCGCGCGACCGGGAGCGGCGCTCGTCGTCACGGCGATCACATCTCGGTCACGGGGGCCGATTCCGGTGGCACGGCGCCTTTTCCGCGACCGGGACCGCGGCGCCCGTACAGTGGGCCGATCTGCTCCCGAACCCTCGGAGGCGTCCATGTCCGAACCGCAGGTGACGGCGGAGTTCACCACGGAACCGTTCCGCGGCGAGGGCGAGCCGCCGGAGCACGCGGTGGCCGCCCGGGACCGGTTGCGCGCGGCGGGCCTGGAGCCGGACTTCGGTCCGCTGGGCACCTCGGTGCGCGGCTCGCGGGACGTGGTGCTGCCAGCGCTGCCGGAGGTGTGCGACGCGGCGCTGGCGGCGGGCGCGCACCGCATCACCTTGCAGGTCACGGTCGACCGCCCGACGGCTCCCGGGGCGGGATCCTAGGCTGTCGGCGTGCATCCGCTCGCTTCCGCGATCGCGCCGCTGCTGGCGCGGCTCGGCGCCACGACCGTTCCCGTCGAGGACCGGGAGCCGTCCGACGTGCTGCTGCACTGGGAGGGCGAACCGGCGGTCGCGGTGCGGTTGCCGGGCGCGGAGCTGACGAGCGCGCTGGACCGGTTGATCGCCGGGGTGGAGGCGGAGCTGGGCGGCCGATTGCCGGAGCTGTCGCGGGCGGACAAGCAGCGCGCGGTGCGGCTGCTGGAGGAGCGCGGCGCGTTCACGCTGCGCAAGGGCGTGGAGTCGGTGGCCAAGGCGCTGGGCGTCAGCCGCTTCACGGTCTACAACTACCTGAACCGGGAACAGCACCCCTGATCACCTGCTAGTTCAACAAAGTGTTGACACCCGGTGGGGCCGGTCGTAGCTTCAGCTGGCACGGTGCGCCGCCGGTCGTCCGGCGTGGGCGGACCGCGGATCAGCCGAGACGCAGCCGGCCCGAAGGGGAGGCCATGTCCGCACCCGACCGCTTCAACGCCGTTCCCCGTGCCGAGCTGCTGCCCGAGCTGCGCGCCTGCCTGGACGTGCCGCGCTGGGCCCAACGGGTCTGCGACGCGCGGCCGTACGACTCCGCGGCGGCGGTGCTCGCCGCCGCCGACGCCGCCGCCCGCGAACTCACCCCGGAGGAGGTCGACGCCGCGCTCGCCGCGCACCCCCGCATCGGGGAACGGCCTGCGGGCGAGGCGTCCTCCGCCACCTGGTCCCGCTCCGAGCAGTCCGGTGTGGACTTCGCCGACGAGGGACTGCGGACCGCGCTGCGGGAGGGCAACGCCGCCTACGAGCGGAAGTTCGGCCACGTGTACCTGGTGTGCGCGGGCGGCCGCGGTGGCGCCGAGCTGCTGGCGGTGCTGCGCTCCCGGATGCACAACGACCCGCGCACCGAACTGGGCGTGGTCGCCGACGAGCTGCGCAAGATCGCGTTGCTGCGCCTGGAGAAGGTGATCGCATGAGTGCCGTGACCACGCACGTGCTGGACGCCGCGCTGGGCCGCCCGGCCGCCGGGATCGCGGTCCGGCTGGAGGGGGCGGGACCGATCGCGGAAGGCGTCACCGACGACGACGGCCGCATCGGCTCGCTCGGCCCGGACGAGCTGGCGCCCGGCGACTACCGGTTGACCTTCGACACCGGCGCCTACTTCGCGGCGCGCGGCACCGAATCCTTCTACCCGCTGGTGCAGATCACCTTCCGCATCGCCGATCCGGCCCAGCACCACCACGTTCCGCTGCTGCTGAGCCCGTTCGCCTACTCCACCTACCGAGGGAGCTGATCGACGTGGGCATCGTGCCGGGACCGAACCAGTACGGCAAGGCCGAGATCCGGCTGGTCGCGGTGGACCGCGGCACCTCTCGGCACGAGATCCGGGACCTCACGATCAGCACCGCGTTGCGCGGGGACTTCGCGGCCGCGCACCGCGCCGGGGACAACGCGAACGTGCTGCCGACGGACTCGCAGAAGAACACGGCCTACGCGTTCGCGAAGCGCCACCCGATCGGTGAGGTCGAGGATTTCGCGCTGCGGCTGGGAAAGCACTTCGTCGACACCCGGGAACCGGTGCGGGGCGCGCGGATCCTCGTCGCCGAGCACGCGTGGGAGCGCATCGAGGTGGACGGCGCCGGGCACGACCACGCGTTCCGCCGCGGCGGCGCGGAGACGCGGACCGCGGCGATCACGGTGGACGGCGACGACGCGCACGTGGTGAGCGGTGTCGAGGGCCTGGTGGTGCTCAAGTCCACCGGCTCGGAGTTCCACGGCTTCCCGAGGGACGAGTACACGACGCTTCCCGAGACCTCGGACCGCATCCTGGCGACCGCGGTGTCGGCGCGCTGGCGGCACCTGGGCACCGAGGTGGCGTGGTCGGAGAGCTTCGCCTCGGTGCGCGCCGCGCTGCTGTCCGCGTTCGCGACGACGCACAGCCTCGCGCTGCAGCAGACGCTGCACGCGATGGGCGAGGCGGTGCTGGAGGCGCACCCGGGCATCGCGGAGGTGCGGCTGTCGCTGCCGAACAAGCACCACTTCCGCGTCGACCTGGAACCGTTCGGGCTGGACAACGACAACGAGGTCTTCTTCGCCGCGGACCGCCCGTACGGCCTGATCGAAGGGATCGTCACCCGCGACGACGTGCCCGAGGCGCCGATCGCCTGGTACGGCCTCCCCGAGTTCTGATCCGCCGGGGCGCCCGCCACGGTCCCGCGGTGGTGCGGGCGGGAGCGCGCCGGTAGCAGCACCGAATCCCGTTCCCCGCCGAGGAGCCCGCATGGCCTTCGAGGAGCACGCAGGCACCGACGTCCACCCCGTCGACGAAATCCCGCCACCGGGCCGGATGCTGGCGTTCGGCGCGCAGCACGTGGCCGCGATGTACGCGGGCGTCGTCGCTCCCCCGCTGATCGTCGGCGAGGCGCTGGGGCTGCCCGGGCAGCAGCGGACCCTGCTGATCGGGGCGAGCCTGCTCACCGCCGGGATGGCGACCTTGTTGCAGTCGTGGGGGATCTGGCGGATCGGGGCGCGGCTGCCGTTCGTCAACGGGGTCACGTTCGGTTCGGTGGCGCCGATCCTGGCGATCGTGGCGCAGCCGACGGACGGGAACCCGCTGTCGGTGGTGTACGGGGCGGTGCTGGTGGCCGGGGTGCTGGGTTTCCTGCTGGCGCCGCACTTCTCCCGGCTGGTGCGGTTCTTCCCGCCGGTGGTGACCGGTGCGGTGATCACGCTGATCGGGTTGTCGCTGCTGCCGGTCGCCGTCGGCTGGATCGCGGGGCGGGACCCGGCGGCGCCGGACCACGCCGCGCCGGGCCGGGTGGCGCTCGGCGCGGCGACGTTCGCGCTGGTGCTGCTGGGGAACCGGTTCCTGCGGGGGTTCTGGAAGCGGATCTCGCTGCTGCTCGGGTTGCTGGCGGGCACGGTGCTGGCGTGGCCGTTCGGGTTCGTGGACGCCACGACGTTCGCGCAGGCGCCGGTGTTCAGCGCGCCGGTGCCGTTCGCGCTGGGGGCGCCGGCGTTCAGCTGGAGCGCGACGCTGTCGTTGTGCGTGGTGATGCTGGTGGCGATGCTGGAGAGCACCGCGGACATGATCGCGCTGGGCGAGATCGTGGAGCGGCCCGCCGACGAGCGCACCATCGCGGCCGGGTTGCGCGCGGACGGCGCGGGCAGCGCGTTGAGCGCCGTGTTCGGCGGGTTCACCTGCAGCGCGTTCGCGCAGAACGTGGGGCTGGTGGCGATGACCCGGGTGCGCAGCCGGTACGTGGTGGCGACCGGTGGCGGGGTGCTGGTGCTGCTCGGGTTGTTCCCGGTCGCCGGGGCGGTGGTGTCGCTGGTGCCGCAGCCGGTGCTGGGCGGCGCGGCGCTGGTGCTGTTCGGTTCGGTGGCGGCGGGCGGGATCCGCACGTTGGGCCGGGCCGATCTGGGTGATCCGGCTCAGGCCCTGGTGGTGGCGGGATCGCTGGGTGTGGGGCTGATCCCGGTGGTGCAGCCGGACTTCTACGCGCACGCGCCCGCGGCGCTGCGCGCGGTGCTGGATTCGGGGATCAGCACGGGTTGTTTGGCGGCGCTGGCGTTGAACGCCCTGTTCCACCGCCGCGCCACCGCTGATCACGCTGCGCCCCCGGATCCGTCGCCCGGTGGGTGACCCGCCACCCGATCACGGCGTCCGGCTCCGCGCACCCGCCGGGCGCGCTCGGGCGGTTGGCCCGGTCACCGGGTGGATCTCGCAGGTCGACGACTCCCGGCGACGGTGACCGGAGGTCGGCCCGCGCTGCGGCTCGCACGCTGGACGACCTGATCGAGTGTCACTCGTGAGGTGAATGTGTCCGGCGAGGCGCACGGGACGCCGGTGCACTGGTGGGGCCGCCGAAGAAGGGGAACCCGTGCTGCGAACGTGCCGCCACCTGAGCCTGACCGCCGCCGTGCTGCTGCTGCTCGCACCACCGGCCGCGCTCGCCGACGAGCGCGCCGCCGGGAGCGCCGGACAGGTCATCGACCGCAACTTCCCGGACCCGGACGTGCTGGACCACGACGGGCAGTACTACGCGTACGCCACGAACACCGCCGGGTACAACGTGCAGCTCGCGACCGCCACCGACGCGGAAGGACCGTGGGAACAGCGGGCCGACGCGCTGCCGCAGCTGCCGCCGTGGGTGGGCCCGTCGCACACCGGCAGCCTGAACGTGTGGGCACCGGACGTGAGCGAGCGCTCCGACGGCACCTTCCTGCTGTACTACACCGCGCACCACACGGGTTCCGGCCGCCAGTGCATCGGTGCCGCCGTCGCGGGATCCCCCACCGGGCCCTTCGAGCCGACGAGCGCCGAACCGCTGATCTGCGCACCCGGCCAGGGCGACGTGATCGACCCGGCGAGCTTCGTGGACGACGACGGCAGCCGGTACCTGCTGTACAAGGACTCGCGCGGCAGCCGGGCGCGCAGCGGCCCGTCCACCATCCACATGCGACCGGTCGCGGCCGACGGCATCACGCCCGCCGGGAAGGACGTCCCGCTGCTGGGCGCCGACCGCCCCGAGGAGTCCGGGGTGGTGGAGGCGCCGACGCTGCTGCGGCGCCCGCAGGGCTACGTGCTGCTGTACTCGGGGAACACGTTCGACAGCGGCGACTACTTCACGAACTTCGCGACCGCGCCGAGCCCGACCGGACCGTTCACGAAGGCGCCGGGCGCGCTGCTGAGCCGGGAGGCCCTGGGCGGCGCGGTGACGAACCCCGGCGGGCAGGACGTGTTCGACGACGGCGAACTGATCGCGTTCCACGGGGACCTCGCCGAGCCGCCCGGGGATCGCGGGATGTGGGTCGCGGAACTGTCCTGGGACGGGCTGAATCCCGTACTGCGGTAGGAAATTTCCTCTTCAACGATCAGGGTGATCCACCCGATCGTGCAGCGTCCGGGCAGTTCTGCCCCGGGCTGCCCCGGACTATCGTTCCGATCAGTCCCGCCGGTCGACGCGCGAACTCGTTGCGCGGCAACCGGATGGGGCGAGGGAGGGAGCGGACCCGATGTCCTCTGTGGACGTCGGGTCCGCTTTGCCCGTTCAGCGCTGCTCTGTTCGGCGCAATTCGCTGCACCGCGCGTCCCATTCTGGACTCGGGCGTGTATCGGGCCGGAACGTCGGTGGTCAGGCTGTCGTTGATCGCCTGAACTTTTTCACCGAACTCCGGGAGCAGCCCATGCGTTTACGGGCCCTCGCAATCACGGTCGCAGGCTTGACCGCGCTCGCCGCGCCGTCCGCCTCCGCGGCCACCACCCACGATCCCCTCGCCGGCGCGCAGTGGGGTCTCGACCAGATCCACGCCGAGCAGGCCTGGCAGACCAGCACCGGCGCCGGCCAGGTCGTCGCCGTCGTCGACACCGGCGTCGACCTCGACCACCCCGACCTGCGCTCGCAGCTGGTCCCGGGCGCCACGTTCACCTGCGGCGGCGGTCCCGCGCCGTGCGGCAACGGCGACTGGCGCGGGCCGGACGGCGTCGGCCAGGACACCGACGTGCACGGCACGCACGTGGCCGGGATCGCCGCGGCCGCCGCGAACAACGGCGTCGGTGGCGCCGGTGTCGCGCCCGACGCGAAGATCATGCCGGTGAAGGTCCTCGAAGACGGCCAGGGCGACTTCGCCGAGATCGGCGCCGGCATCCGCTACGCCGCCGACCACGGCGCCGACGTCATCAACCTGAGCCTCGGCGCGCAGCCCGGCTCCCAGCTGCTGACGCTGCTCGGGCTCCAGGCGCAGGCGAAGGGCGCCGTCGAGTACGCCCGCGACAAGGGCGTCGTCGTCATCGCCTCGGCGGGCAACGAGACCGCCCCGCTGTGCGACACCCCCGCGTGGGAGCGGGGCGCCATGTGCGTCGCCGCCACCGACCGCGCCGAGAAAAAGGCCTCGTACTCCAACTTCGGCCTCAAGCTCGACTTCAAGGCCGTGGCCGCACCCGGTGGTGCGGGCGACGGCACCTGCGAAGGCGACATCGTCTCCACCGTCCCGCGCGGCACCGGCACCAAGTGCGGGGACGCCGACTACGACGCGCTCGCCGGTACCTCGATGGCCGCGCCGATGGTCACCGGCGTCGCCGCGCTGCTGACCGCCCAGGGCCGCACCGCCGAGCAGGTGGAGCAGGCGCTGATCGACACCGCGCACGCTCCCGGCAGCGACAAGACCGGGCAGTTCAGCCTGCTCACCGGGCACGGCGTCATCGACGCCGCCGCCGCGGTCGCGCAGCCGATCCCGCAGCCGTGACCCCGCGGTGGGGGGGCCGCATCGGGTCGGGTCGCCCACCACGGTTCGGCTCAGCGGTCAGCGGTCGAAACGGCCCGATTCGAGGCCGCGGAGGAACGCAGCCCAGCGGGCCGGGGAGACGGTGAGCCGCCCGTCCTCGACCGCCTTCGAATCCCGCACCGCGACGAAGTGGGGCGATAACGCCACTTCTACGCAGTTGTACTGGTCGCTATGACTGCTCTTCCGCCAGTTCAGCTCACGCATCGGTCGTAGTGGCCTTCGCCGATCCCGCTCAGGAACCGCCGCCAGTCCCGCGTCGAGAACGACAGGGAACCGGCCGCGCGATCCTTGGAGTCCCGCACCGCTGCCGCATCCTGCGACAACGCCACCTCCACGCAGTTGTCAAAAGCGTTGCTCCGCGAACTCTTGCGCCACGTCGGTTCGGTCATGATGTCGTTCCCCTTCCGCCCAACAGTCGCAGTGGGAGGTTTTGATCCCGAACAGGAAACGTTGCCACGCGCGCGACGAGAACGACAAGAACCCGGCCGCGCGATACTTCGAATCTCGAATGGCAGCGGAATCAGGCAAAAGGGCGACCTCTACGCAGTTGTAGTCACCGCTGTACGTGCTCGTCCGCCAGTTCGGTTCAGCCATCGTCCGGCTCACCACCAGAACGCCCGGCGTCGAGGCCCGCCAGGAACCGCCGCCAGTTCCGCGTCGAGAACGACAGGGAACCGGCCGCGCGATCCTTGGAGTCCCGCACCGCCACGGACGTCGGCGATAACGCCACCTCGACGCAGTTGTGGTAAGCGTTGCTCCTAGAGCTCTTCCGCCACACCCAGTCGCTCATCGGACAGTCCCTCCGCGGCTTTCTTGATCAACTCCAGTGATTCGCGCTCACCCAGCGCGATATCGTCCACTTCGTTGCAGGTTTCCACGACCAGTCGCAGATCGACAGCTTCGGCGAGGCATACGGCGAAACCCTGCGACTCGACGAAGGCGTAGCCCGTGCCGTCCGCGAGCTCGAAGTAGCTGAACGCCCCGTTCAACACCCGGTGCGCCGGAGCGGACAACGGGATCACGCGGATCTCGACGTTCGGTCGGCGCCCGATGCTGATCAGGTGCTCGAGCTGCAACCTCAGCGCCGTTTCACTGCCCAGGGTCCTGCTCAACGCGGACTCGTCGATCACGAAGCGGACGTGCGGAGGCCTCGGCCTGGACAGCACTGCTTGCCTGCCGAGCCTCGACGCCACCCGGCGTTCCACTTCGCGCGGTTGCAGACCGGCGCTCGCCATCAGGCAACGGGTGTAGTCGGCCGCCTGCGCTAAACCTGGGATCAGGGCCAGTTCCACACACGTGATCTTCGCTGCTTCGCGTTCCAGCACGAGCAGGCTCGCGAGCTGCTCGGACATGCCGTCGCCCAGCGCCAGCCACGCGGACGTCTCGTTCGACTCGCCGACGCGGTCCAGCAATTCCTGCTTGTCGTCACCGACGACGCCGAACAACGCGCACAGCGCACTCACCTCCTCGCGATCCGGGGCGCGCGTGCCGCGCTCGGTCCGGCTGATCGAGGAACGTGAGACACCCAGGGCCGCCGCCACCGATCGGGTGGTCATTCCGCGGTTCTCCCGCAAGGTGCGCAGTCGCACGCCGAGCCCGAGCTGACGCAGGGCTTCTGATTGCCGCATTCCATGACCTCCGGATTCCAGCGCGGGGTCGGTTCGAGAACTGACCGGATTTGCAGCGAAACAATCCGCTGAACTGCGGTGTCACACATTCGCTGGGCCAGAAGATTGCGATCTACCTTTCGATTCGTCAGCGGTTCGCCCGGTGATCGAACCGAAAGGAGGACGGTCGTGGCGTTGCCCCACCCGTACCGGTGCAGCAGGCCGGTGGCGTTCTGGATCGTCGGACTGGCGCTGCACCTGCGGCACGCCACCCCGTCCCGGCCGGGCGCGCTGCCCGGTGGGGAGCGGACCGCGACGTTGTGCGGCGATCGGATCCGCGTCCCGTTCGACACGCCACCGCCGCGCCGGCCGCGCTCCGCCGACATCACGGCGCTGCCCGCGGTGCGCCGAGTTCGCCGCGGAGCACGACTACCTCCTGCTCACCTGGGACTTCTGAGCCCCTGACCCGGTCCGCGGCGAACTCGGCGCACCGCGGGCAGCGCCGTGATGTCGGCGGAGCGCGGCCGGCGCGGCGGTGGCGTGTCG